>NZ_JBEXFB010000003.1:388769-534752 GCF_040606575.1 Streptomyces sp. NPDC005402 | reverse complement strand
GGCCTGTGCGGGTTGGGTGGGGGCGGGCGTTTCGCGCAGTTCCCCGCGCCCCTGAAAGCACGTCCACTGCACCTGCTCAAGGGGCGCGGGGAACTGCGCGACCAGCCACGACGCATCCGCACCCGCTCGGCAACCGAACCCGGCACTTCCTGGACGCTGCCTACGAAGGCTGTTGGCGCAGAGGGGTCGTCTCCAGGGTGGATCGGGCCGCCGCCAGGGCCGGGTGGGTCTGTTCGGCGACCCGGTGGAAGGTCTCCTGTGCGGCGCGGGCCGGCCAGGCCGGGGGGAGGTGGCGGGCCGGGAGGCGGGGGTCCGTGCGGATCGTGCGGAGCCAGTCGCTGACCAGGCGGAGGCGGGTGCCGATCGGGTCGTCGTCGGTGCCGTTGCCCAGGTGGGCGCTCCAGCGCTTGTCGAAGGTGACATAGCGCGCGGCGATGGACTCCAGGTCCCAGGTGTCGCGGATCATCTGCTCGATGTCGGTCACCTCGGCGGCCCGGGCGTGGAAGATCTTGACGTGGGCCGTGAGGCCGAGGTCGGTGACCACGGCGGAGACGTCCACGTGGCCGGGGGCGATCCACAGGCCGCTGTACAGGGCGCCGAACCCGGACCAGGTCAGGCGTGAGCGCAGGTCGTGGCGCTGGCGTTTCCACGAATCGGGCAGGGAGAAGCCGAGCAGGGTCCAGGAGCCGTCCCAGTCGTCGTTGACCGCGCCCTGCTTCCAGATGCGGGTGCGGCCGTCGATGAGGACGCGGGTGGCCTGCGGGGTCAGGCCGAAGAACATCTTGCGGCCCTCGCGCTGACGCTGGAGCAGGCCGCGGTTGACCATGCGGGTGAGGGTGGAGCGGACGGCCTGTTCGCCCACGCCCACCCGGCCCAGGACGTCGATGATGCTGCCCGAGTAGACGCCCAGGTCCCCCTCCTCCAGGACGTGGTTGCCGAAGAAGGTGAGCATGAGCGACTGCGGGCGCGGCTGCGGCCCGTCCGGGGTGTCCAGGATGTCGTCGTCCTCCACGGGGGCAAGGGTACGACCGCCCGCCGACCGTGCGGCAGGCGGTCGTACGAGGTCATCGGCGGTCGGCGGGGTGGGCAAGGTCGTAGGGGCGGAGGTAGGGGGTGGGGTGGTACCGGACGTAACGGGCGGGGGTGGTGGGGTCGGCCGCGGTGGCGCGGGTGTTGAGGGACGCCGGGTCGGTGCCCTGCCAGCTGCCGGTGGCCAGGCGGTCCTCCAGGGTGTGGAGGGCGGCGAGTTGTTCGGCGGTGCTGAAGGTGCAGTGGCCGGCGTTGTCGACGTACGCCTGGCGCAGGAGGGGGCCGGAACCGGCCGCCGTCACCGCCCGCTTCAGGGCGCTCTCCGTCTGGACGGGCACCAGGGGGTCGCCGATGGTGTGGATGTCGAGCTGGGGCTTGGTCAGCTTGCCGGTGAAGCTGCTGGTGGTGCTCATCCAGGCGACGGCGTTCCGGTCGGCCTTGATACGCGGGGCGCGGTTGAGGGCCGCCAGGTCCTTGCTCAGGGAGAGGCCGGCCTTCTTGTAGAGCTCGGTGACCTCCTTGCGGACCGAGGACTCGCCGAGCAGCCGGGCGTAGTCGACGCCGGTGTTCCAGGACATGTTGCCGCCCGCCCGCACCTCGGCCTCCTGGCGCCGGTTGAAGGCGGCGATCTTCAGCAGGCCCTTGACGGCGTCGTACTGGTTGGCCTGCTGGGCGTCCCAGTCGGTCGCGGCGGGGCGGGTCTGGGTGGGCGCGTTCCAGACCGGGATGTTGTGGAGGGCGGCGGCGAGGGCGATCCGGGCCCGGCCCTCGGCCGTCGTCTGGGCGGAGTCCACTGTGGCGGTCAGGGTGTTCGCCGCGTCGGTGGCGGCCTGCTGCGTCGGGAGGTTCACCAGCGGGACGTCGGAGCCCAGGAGCGTCTTGAGGGCGAAGACCGGGTCGAGGGTGTTGTTCCAGTTGGCCACGCCGCCGTGGACCAGGCCGCACATGGAGAGCGAGCCGTCGATCTCGTCCGGGGCGCGCTCGGCGATCGCGGTGGTGACCAGGCCGCCGTACGACCGACCCCACGCGATGGTGCGGGAGGCCTGGCCGAAGCGGCCGGTGAAGGTCTTCAGGGTGGCCAGCTGGTCGGGGACCGCGTCGGTGACCGCCCAGCCGGTGCTGGCGTACGAGGAGCCGATGAGGGCGTAACCCTGCTGGAGGAGAAGGGCCTTGGTGGCGGCGTCCGGGGCGTCCTGGGCGGGGTTGGCGGGGCCGCCGTTGTAGCCGTGGCTGAAGAGGAGGACGGTGCCGTTCCAGGTCGCGGGGACGTCCATCATGTACGTGGCGCCGGAGGGGAGTTGGCCGTCCACGTGGGTCGGGTCCGTGGTGGTCGCCGCCGTGGCGGCGGGTGCGGCGGTGAGAGTGAGCAGGAAGGCCGCCGTGCAGGCGATGCGGGTGCTGTGCCTCATGCGGTGATCTCCTCCGAGTGGGGGGTGGTGGGGAGTGCGGGAGTGGGGTCCTCGCCGAGTGAGGTACGGCTGGTCTCGCGGACGAACCACACCGTCAGCGCGGTGATCAGCGAGCCGCCGCACAGCAGGAGGGCGACGGGGGTGCCGTTGCCGCTGCTCGCGACCAGGCTGCCGGCGATCATCGGGGAGAAGCCGGCACCGACGAGGGTCGCGCCCTGGTAGCCGAGGGAGGCGCCGGTGTAGCGGACCTTGGTGCCGAACATCTCGCTGAACAGGGCGCCCAGCGGGCCGTACATCAGCGACTGGGAGATGCCGTGGCCGATGACGACGGCCAGGATCAGGGCTCCCGACGACCTGGAGTCGACGAGCGCGAGGACGGGGAACGCGGTGGCGGCGGACAGGATCGCGCCGGTGAGGACCACCGGGCGGCGGCCGATCCGGTCGGAGAGCGCGGACGCGCAGGGCAGGACGACCAGGGCGACCGCGGCGGAGACGGTGAGCGCGGTGAGCACCTGCGGGCGGGGGTAGCCGATGCCGGTGGCGTACGCGATCAGGTAACTGGTCAGCAGGGACTGGGCGGTGAAGGCGCCGATGCCGACGCAGCAGGCCAGCAGTACGGGCTTCGGGTGGCGCAGGACGTCGAGGACGGGGAGCCTCGACTCGGCGCGGTCCTTCTTCACCGCGGCGAACAGCGGGCTCTCGACCACCTTGAGGCGGACGAACAGGCCGACGCCGAGCAGCAGCACGCTCAGCAGGAACGGCACGCGCCAGCCCCAGGCCGCGAACTGGTCCTTGGGGAGGGTGGAGACCAGGGCGACGACGGCGGCGGAGATCAGGGAGCCGAGCGGGGCTCCCATCTGCGTGAAGCTGGACCACAGGCCACGGCGCTTCTCACCCGCGTGCTCGACGACCATGAGCGTGGCGCCGCCCCATTCACCGCCGATGGCGATGCCCTGGACGACGCGCAGGGTGATCAGCAGGACGGGCGCCCAGACACCGATGGTGTCGTACGTGGGCAGCAGGCCGATGAGGAAACTGGCGCCGCCCATCAGGCCCATGGTGAGCAGCAGCATGTTCTTGCGGCCGAGGCGGTCGCCGAAGTGCCCGAAGACGATGCCGCCGATCGGGCGGGCCACGTATCCGGCGGCGAAGGTGCCGAACGCGGCGATCGTGCCCACGGCGGGGTCGGCGCCGGGGAAGAACAGTTCGCCGAAGACGAGTGCGGCGAGGGTGCCGTAGACGAGGAAGTCGTAGAACTCGACGGCGGTGCCGAGCAGGCCGGAGAGGGCGACTCGGCGGAGTTGGCGGGTGCGTTCTGATGCGGTGGGGGACGGGGGCATCGCGCTCTCCCTTGAGCGGGGGAAGGACACCGCGAAATTAGGCTGTCTGGTGACTGCCGTCAATAAAGTGCACAACATTGATAGGAGCGCGACAGGGGAGTGTGACGTGTGTCACGGGAACTCGGTGATCCCGTCGGGCAGTTGAGTGCGTGACCACAGATATGCGAACCCGGATACGGGCCGGGGATCCGGACGCCTTCGCGGAGCTCTACGACGCGTGCGCCCGCTCGGTGTACAACCACGCCTTCCGGCTGACCGCCGACTGGTCCGTGGCCGAGGACGTCATGTCGGCGACCTTCATGGAGGCGTGGCGGCGCCGGGACTCGATCGAGGCCGACGGGGGTTCGCTGCGGCCCTGGCTGCTCGGCATCGCCACTAACGTCTCCCGCTCCCACGGGCGCGGCAACCGGCGGTACCGGGCCGCGGCGGGCGCGGCGGCCTCGGCGGGCGTCGCGGAGGTCGCCGACCACGCGGAGGAGATCGCCGGGCGGGTGGACGACCGGCGCCGGATCGCCGCCACACTGACCGCGCTCGCCTCCCTGCGGCGCCCCGAACGCGAAGTCCTGGTGCTGTGTCTGTGGGAGGGGCTGGAGTACGCCGACGCCGCCCGGGCCCTCGGCATCCCCGTCGGGACCGTCCGCTCCCGGCTGTCCCGGGCCCGGAGCAGGCTGCGGAAGCTGGCCGAGGTCGAACTGGCGCGAAAAAGACGGGAACTCGGCAGCGCAAACCGGCAGATAGCAGGTGATCGCGAATACGTGATCCGGTCCGCACAGGAAGGAAACCGATGAACGCCAGCCCCTCCCAGCCGCACCCGGCCGAGTGGACGGAGACCCAGGGTCTTCTGCCCTCCGCGGAGCGGGATCTGCCGGCGGGCCGCCACCAGTTCCACAAGGAGCAGATGATGGCCCGGATCCGAGAAGACCTGCGTACGACCCCTGTTGTTGCCGCGCGCCGCAACCCGTTCCTGCGCCGGGCGGTCCTGCTGCCCGCGCTCGCCTGCGCCCTGGCCGGCGCGGTGGTGGGCGGCCTCGCCCTGACCGGCGGCGGTGACGGGAACGCCTCCCTGGCCACCGGGCCCGCGCTGACCACCCGGGTCGGTGCCGCCGACGCCAAGGGCGCGGCCCCGCTGCTCGACCACATCTCCCTCGCCGCCGCCGACATCTCCCAACCCGGTGTGCGCGAGGACCAGTTCCTCTACATCGCGTCCAAGGTCGCCAGCACCTACCCGAAGACGGTCGACGACAGGACCACGGTGGTCAGCGAGGAGCTGCACTCCCGCCAGGTGTGGCAGTCCCCCGACGGCAGGAACGGCTGGCTGATCGAGCCGGGCAACACGAGCGGGGACGGCATCACCCTGGCCGGACCGAACCCGATCAGGTCCGCCTACGACAGGCTGGCCAAGCTGCCCACCGACCCGAAGGCCCTGCTGCGGAAGATCTACCAGGAGTCGGACGCCGAGCGGGACCCCGAAGTCCCGCGCGACCAGGCCGCGTTCGTCGCCATCGGGGACATGCTGACCGAGAGCTACCCGCCCGCGGACCTCACCGCCGCGCTCTACAAGGCCGCCGCGGCGATCCCCGGGGTCGTGGCGGTGGACGACGCGGTCGACGCGGTGGGGCGCCACGGGGTCGCCGTCGCGCGGCTGGACGAGCAGAACGGGCAGCGCACTGAGTGGATCTTCGACAAGAAGACCTACGCGTTCCTGGGCGAGCGCACTGTCCAGGTCGAGTCGGACGGGACCTTCAAGAAGGGGACGGTGACCTTCACCATCGCGATCACCCGGCGGGCGGTCGTCAACGAGATGAAGGAGGTGCCGGGGCAGGCGGGCTGAGTGGGGTGCCGGGCGCGGTGGAGCGCGCCCGGCGGTCGGCCCTGCCCTCTCAACCCCGGGAGGCCCGCGCCAACAGGCCGAGGATCTCGCCGAGTCGGCGGCGCAGCTCCGGGTCGGTGACGAGGCCGCCGCTGTCGACGGTGCCCCGGTCCACGGGGAGCTGGGCGCAGGCCGCGTCGACGATGTCGGCGCCGGTGTAGCCCAGGACCGTCCGCAGCGTTGCCTCCGCGCCCCGGCCGCGGCCCGGGGCGGCGGCGTTGATCCAGGCCACCGGCTTGTCGCTGATCTCGGTGCCGCCGACCGTCCAGTCCAGCAGGTTCTTGAACGAGCCCGGCAGGGTGCCCGCGTACTCCGGGGTGCAGACCAGGATCGCGTCCGCCCGCTCGATCGCCGCACGCAGGCGGGTCACCGGGGCGGGCAGCGGGTCGGTGTCGTCGTCGGGATTGAAGTGCGGAAGCTGGGCCAGACCGTCGTAGCGCACGGTGGTCACCCGCACGGAGGGTGCCACGGCCTGCGCGGTACGCAGCACGGCCTCGTTGGTGGAGTCCTTGCGCAGACTCCCCGACAGCAACAGGATCTCCGGCGGCGTCGTCGTCATCCGCCCAACCTATGTCCCGGGGGCGGGGGTCGCGTCAGACCCGCTGCAACGCCGGGGCGGGCCGCTCGCCCGAGCCCCGCACGATCAGCCGCGTCGGCACGGTGATGGTCCGGGCCCGGGTGCGGTCGCCGTCGAGGCGGGACAACGCGGTGGTCGCCGCCGTTCTGCCGATCTCCTCAGGGGCCTGGGCGACGACGGTCAGGGCCGGTTCGAGGGCCTCGGCCAGCGGGACGTCGTCGAAGGAGACGACGGCGACGTCCTTGCGCCTGCTGCGGGCGAGTTCGGCCACTATCCCCAGGGCGACGATGTTGTTGCCGGCGAACAGGGCCGTGGGGGGATCGGCCAGGCCGAGGAGTTGGGCCGTCGCGGCCGAAGCACCCTGCTGGTCATGGGCGTTGGTGACCAGGGAACGGTCGTAGGGGAGGCCGGCCTCATCAAGGGCCTCGCGGTATCCGGTGAACCGCTCCCGGCGGGTGTAGAGCTTGACCGGCAGGTCGCCGACGAAGCCGATGCGCCGGTGGCCGTGGGCGATCAGATGGGCGACTCCGTCGTGGGCGCCGGTGCGGTTGGAGCTGACGACACTGTCGGCGGCCAGGCCCACTCCGGGACGGTCGACGAACACGACGGGCAGGCCCGTCGCGCGGTGGGTCTTGAGGTGGGAGTGGTCGGCGCCGACGGACGGCACGACCAGCAGGATGCTGACGCGGCGGGCGAGGAACTTGTCCGTCAGGGCCCGTTCCCGGTCCGGGTCGTCCGCCGAGGAGCCCATGAGCAGGGTCAGCCCGCGGTCGCGGACCGTGTCCTCGATACTGCGGGCCACCGCTCCGAAGAACGGGTTGCCGAGGTCGGGGATGACCAGACCGATGGTCGTGTCGGGCCCGCCCACGCGGATGTTGCGCGCCATGAGGTTCGGCTGGAAGCCGAGCTTGGCCACGGCGGCGAGCACCTGTTCCCTGGTCTCGGCCGACGCGGGTCCGTCCTCGTTGAGTACGCGGGAGACCGTCTTGGCGCTGACGCCCACTTCGCGGGCGACGTCGGCCAGGGTCGGGCGGCGGTTCGCTGCCATGGAGGAAACCGTCTCCTGTGCTCGTCGGTTCCGGCCGCGGCCTCGGCCGGATGCCGTCGAGTGTCGAGTGCTGTGGTCAGGTGGCCTGGACGCCCGCGGCCTTCGCGGCCTCGGAATCCGCTACGACAGTACCTCCGGCCTCGTCCACGGTGAGCGCGCCGGTCATGATGGCGACGACCTCCGCCATGGAGTAGTCGGAGGGCTTGATCAGGGCGGCCCGCCGGCCCAGCCGGTGGACGTGGATGCGGTCCGCTATCTCGAAGACGTGCGGCATGTTGTGGCTGATCAGGACGACCGGCATGCCCTTGTCCCGGACCCGGCGGATGAGGTCGAGGACCTGTCCGGACTCCTTGACGCCGAGCGCGGCGGTGGGTTCGTCCATGACGACGACACTGCGGGCCCAGGCGACGGAACGGGCCACCGCCACGGCCTGCCGCTGCCCCCCGGAGAGGGTCTCGACCGACTGGGTCAGCGACCGCAGTCCGATCTTCAGGTCGGCCATGTGCTCGGCGGCCTCCTGGCGCATGCGCTTCTTGTCGAGCATGCGGAAGACACTGCCGAGGACACCGGGCCTGCGCAGCTCGCGCCCGAGGAACACGTTCGAGGCGATGTCCATCGACGCGGCCACGGCCAGGTCCTGATAGACCGTCTCGATGCCGTGGGCGCGGGCGCTTTGCGGACCGGAGAACTGGATGGGTTCGCCGTTGAGGCGTATCTCGCCCGCGTCGGGCGTCACCGCGCCGGTGAGGGCCTTGATGAGGCTGGTCTTTCCGGCGCCGTTGTCGCCGATGACGGCGAGCACCTCGCCGGGCAGCAGATCGAAGTCGGCGCCGTCGATGGCGGTGACCTGGCCGTAGCGCTTGACGAGACCGCGGGCCTGAAGGACGGGGGTGGGGGAGGCGATGGCGGTCATCGGGCCTTCTTCCGGGACATCTGGTCGACGGTCACCGCGAGGATGACCAGGACTCCGGTGATCAGGGTCTGGTAGATCGAGGCGACGCCCATCAGCTGGAGCCCGTTGCGGAAGACCCCGACGATGAGGACGCCGATGAAGGTGCCGAGGACCGAGCCGCGGCCGCCGAAGAGGCTGGTGCCGCCGAGGACCACGGCGGTGATGCTGTCGAGGTTGTCGGTCTGTCCGGCCTGCGGGTCACCGACTCCGGTGCGGGAGATCAGGAGCAGGGCGGCGACGCCGTAGAGGAGACCGGCGACGGTGTAGACGCCGATGGTCAGCCGGGAGGTGCGGATGCCGTTCAGCCGCGCGGCCTCCTGGCTGTTGCCCAGGGCGTAGACGTGCCGGCCCCAGCCGGTGCTGCTCAGCGCGTAGGCGAGCAGCAGGAACAGGCCGATGGTGACGAGGGAGCCGTAGGTGATGTCGGTGTGGCCCATCGGGAAGGTCTGCCCGAGGGCGGTGAGCGGGCCGGGCAGGTTGGTGACCGTCTGCTCCTCGGAGTAGATGTGGGTCAGCGCGAACGCCACGTTGAGCATGCCGAGGGTGACGATGAACGGCGGCAGCGGGATCTTCTGCACCAACAGCCCGTTCACCAGGCCGAATCCACCGCAGACGACCAGTCCCAGCGCGATGGCGACCAGCGGCGGCAGCGAGCCCTCGGCGGCCATCTTGGCGATCACGATGCTGCCGAACGCCATCACCGCGCCGCATGACAGGTCGATGCCCGCGGTGAGGATGATCAGGGTCTGGCCGATGGCGAGAGTGCCCACGACCATGACCTGCTGCACGATCAGCGAGAAGTTCCCGCCGGTCAGGAACTGGTCGGTCGAGACGGCGAAGAAGACACAGGCGAGCAGAAGGGCGACCAGCGGGCCGGTGGTCGGCGCCGTGAGCAGTCTGCGGGCCGCGGTCGGCGCTTTGAGTTCGGCGTACGGCGAGGAGGTGCTCGGAGGCGTGGACGTGGCGGTCATGCGAATCCTTGTCGGAAGACAGAAGTCCTGGTGGGAGGACAAGGGGGGCGGCCGTCCCCGGATCGGGGAGGAGCGGGGCCGGCCGCCCCGCTCGGGGCAGAGGCGTTGTCGTACGGTCCCTGGGGCCGGACTCAGCCCCAGCAGTTCTCCAGGCCGAAGGCGGTGTCCTTGGACGTGACGCCCGTCTGGGCCTTGTCGGTGATCAGGGTGACGCCGGTGTCGGTGTAACCGGACGCCTTCTTGCCGTCCTTGGCGTACGTCACGACCGCGTTGACGCCCTCGGCGGCCATCTTCAGCGGGTACTGCTGCGAAGTGGCCGCGATCTTCCCGTCCTTGACGGCCTGGGTGCCGGTGCAGCCGCCGTCGACGGAGACGATCAGCACGTCCTTCTCCCGGCCCTTGGCCTTCAGCGCGGTGTACGCGCCCAGGGCGGCCGGCTCGTTGATGGTGTAGACGAGGTTGATGCCGGGTTCCTTCTGGAGGCAGTTCTCCATCGCCGTCTGGCCCTTGGCCTGGTCGCCGCCGGTGTCCTGGGCGCACGCCACGTCCTTCTCGGTGGCGCCGAAGCCCTTGAGGAACCCGTTGTGCCGCTGGACGCCGACGGAGACGCCGGGCGCGAGGTCGAGGGCGGCTATCTTCGCCGTCTTGCCCTTCATGGCGGCCTTGGCGTACTCGCCGATCAGCTCGCCGGCCTTGAGGTTGTCGGTGGCGAAGAGGGCGTCCACCGCGCTCTCCGGCTCGGTCGGCGTGTCCAGGGCGATGACCAGCACGCCCTTGGCCTTGGCCTTCGCGATCGCGGGCACGATCGCCTTGGAGTCGCTCGGGGTGATCAGGATGCCCTTCACGCCGGCGGCGACCATGTTCTCGATGGCGGTGACCTGGCCGGCGTTGTCCCCGTCGAACTTGCCCGCCGCGGTCATGAGCTGGGCGCCGTTCTCCTTGGCGGCCTTCTCCGCGCCCTCCTTCATCTTCACGAAGAACGGGTTGGTGTCGGTCTTGGTGATCAGTCCGACCTTCACCGTGCCCGACCCCGAGCTCGTGGAGCTTGATCCCGAGCCGGAACCGCAGGCCGTCAGGGCGAGGGCCGCGACCGAGGTGCACGCGGCGACTCTGAGCAGGGAGGAAGACAGTCGAGGGGTGCGAGACATGAACGACTCCAGCGGGATTGCGGGCGAGCGGCGGCATCGGAGCATGCCGTCCCTAGGTGTCATCGTTGACTTATGTCATCGTTGACACTGCCGAGGATGATGACCCCGTCTCCCGGCAACGTCAATGCCCCGCGCCTGTCACAAGTCCGCAACGGCGACCGCGGCCGCCCGTTCCGTGCCCGTTTCCGGCGCACGTTCGCAGAGAAGAGCAGCTCATGAGCGCACGTCAGATCACGGTTCTCGGAGAGTGTGTCGCGGACGCGTTCGTCGACCCCGCGAGCAGCCCGGGCGAGCTCGCCCTCAGGGTCCTGCCGGGCGGCGGACCTGCGAACACGGCGGTGTCCCTGGCCCGTCTCGGCACCCCGGCCCGTTTCCTCGCGCGTCTGTCCGGCGATGTGTTCGGCCGCCTGTTCCGCGACCGCCTGGAGGCCTCGGGGGTGGACCTGTCGGCCGCCGTCGCGGCCCCGGAGCCCAGCACGCTGGCCGTGGCCGAGCTGGACGACCGGGGCCAGGCCGCGTTCTCCTTCCACGCGCAGAACACGGCCGACTGGCAGTGGTCGGCCCAGGAGCTGGAGCGGGTGGACCTGTCCGGAACCACCTGTGTGCACACCGGGTCTTTGGCCCTGGTCCGGGAGCCCGGCGGGGCGGTGGTGGAGGAGTTCCTGGCGGCGGCCGCACCCCGCGCGACCATCAGCATCGACCCCAACGTCCGGCCGCTGCTCGTCCGTCCCGAGGTCTACCGGGCGCGGCTGGCCCGCTGGTGCGCTCTCGCCGACGTGCTCCGGCTGAGCGAGGACGACCTCGGGCTCCTGCTGCCGGACACGGCACCCGAGCAGGCGTGCGACCTCTGGCATGCCGCGGGAGCCCGGCTCGTCGTGATCACCCGCGGCGGCGAGGGCGTCCTGGCCTCCCTCGACGGCGAACGGCTCCAGGTGCCCGCGGTGGTGACGGAGGTGGTCGACACGGTCGGGGCCGGCGACTCGTTCACCGCGGGTCTGCTGCACCACCTGGAGGCCCGCGGCCTGCTCGGCGGCCGGCTCACCGGCCTGCGGCTCGACGAGGTCGCCGAGGCGTGCGCCTTCGCCACCCGGGTCGCGGCGCTGACCTGCTCGGTCGCCGGCCCCAACCCGCCATGGCGGGGGGAGCTGGAGGAGTTCGCGGCGGTCGGCGGCGCGTGACGGACGGCCGAGCTCCACGGGAACGATCGCACCGCTCCACGGGAACGATCGCACCGGAACCGTTGACGAGCCGTGCGGATTGCGTTCATCATCGGGCCTCGGTGTCAACGATGACATGAGTCAACGATGACACCCATGACCGGTGCCCCGGAGGACGGCGCCGGTCCCAGGGCGTCATCAGCACAGGAGACCCATGACTTCCGGACGTGTATCCCGGCATGCCCGCACCCGGATGATCGCCGCGGCGGCGACCGTCTGCGCCCTGTCCGCGACCCCGCTCGCGCCGCGGGCCGTCGCCGCCGACACCCCGCCGTACACCGAGACCTACCGGCCCCAGTTCCACTACACACCGCAGAAGAACTGGATGAACGACCCCAACGGCCTCGTGTACTACCAGGGCGAATACCACCTCTTCTACCAGTACAACCCGAACGGCGACTCCTGGGGAGACATGTCCTGGGGGCACGCGGTGAGCAAGGACCTCGTGCACTGGAAGGAGCTGCCGCTCGCCCTGTCGCACGACGACAAGGAGATGGTGTTCTCCGGCAGCGCGGTCGTCGACAAGGACAACACCACCGGGTTCGGCACGAAGAAGAACCCGCCCATGGTGGCGATCTACACCAGCCTCGACAAGAGCACGGGCACGCAGGCCCAGTCGCTCGCCTACAGTACCGACCGCGGCCGCACCTGGACCAAGTACCGGGGCAACCCGGTCATCGACATCGGCTCGAAGGACTTCCGCGACCCGAAGGTGCAGTGGTACGCGCCCACCAGGAGCTGGCTGATGTCGGTGTCGCTGTCCGCCGAGCACAAGGTGCGGTTCTACTCGTCCAAGAACCTCAAGGACTGGGACCTGCTCAGCGAGTTCGGGCCGGCGGGCGCGACCGGCGGGGTGTGGGAGTGCCCCGACCTGTTCCCCCTCGCGGTCGACGGGGACCGGAAGAAGATCAAGTGGGTCCTCGTCGTCAACATCAACCCCGGTGGAATCACCGGCGGTTCGGGTGCCCAGTACTTCGTGGGCGACTTCGACGGCGAGAAGTTCACCGCCGACGACAAGGGCAGCTACACCCCGCCCGCCGGCACCGTCGTCCAGGACTTCGAGGGCACCGGCTTCGACACCTGGACGACCACCGGGACGGCGTTCGGGCAGGCACCGGCGACCGGCGCGCTGGACGGACAGGGCGCGGTCACGGGCTACGACGGCAAGGGCTTCGCGAACAGCTTCCACAGCGGTGACTCCGCCACCGGCACCCTCACCTCCCAGCCCTTCACGGTCGGCAGCCGCTACCTGAACTTCAAGGTCGGCGGCGGCAAGCACCCGCACCAGGACGGCACCGTGCTCGAACGCGGAGCCCCGCCCCAGGGGACCGTCCTCGCCGACTTCGAGGGCGGCACCTACGGCGACTGGACGACCACCGGCGACGCCTTCGGCACCGCACCGGCCACCGGCACCCTGCCCGACCAGCAGGAGGTCACCGGCTGGCTGGGCGACGGCCTGGTCAACAGCTATCGCAACGGCGACTCCACGACCGGCACCCTCACCTCGCCCGAGTTCACCCTCGACAAGGACTACGTCGACTTCCTCGTCGGCGGCGGCAACCACCCGGCCGGCTCGGACCACCCGACCGCGGTGGAACTCCTCGTCGACGGCCAGGTCGTGCGCAGCGCCACCGGAAGCGACGCCGAGGCGCTGAACTGGGCCTCCTGGGACGTGCGCGAGCTCGCCGGCAAGAAGGCGCGCATCAGGATCGTCGACGACAACACCGGCGGCTGGGGTCACCTCAACGTCGACCACATCGTGCTCTCCGACACCCGGGCCCGGCCCGTCTCCCGGGAGACCTCCGTCAACCTGCTCGTCGACGGCCAGGTCGTGCGCAGCGCCACCGGCTCCGACAGCGAGACCCTGGACTGGGCGTCCTTCGACCTGCGGCCCTACGCGGGCAAGCGGGCACAGATCCAGATCGTCGACAACAACACCGGCGGCTGGGGCCACATCATGGCCGACCGGTTCACCACCGCGGCCGCTCCCGCCAAGTCCGTCGTGCAGCGCGCCGACTGGGCCGACTACGGCAAGGACTACTACGCGGCCGTGTCCTGGGAGAACGTCCCGGGCGACGAGCGGTACATGATCGGCTGGATGAACGACTGGGAGTACGGCGGCTCCGTCCCGACCTCGCCCTGGCGTGGCGCGCAGAGCGTCCCGCGCCGGATGGCCCTGCGTACCGTGGACGGCCGTGCCCGACTGACCAGCGAGCCGGTGACGGGCCTCGCGTCCCTGCGCGAGGGAGGCGCGGCGACGGCATCCGGCGTCACCGTCACCAGCACCTCGCAGCCGCTGATCGGCCCGAAGGCGCGGGGCAGGGCCCTCGACATCGAGGCCACCTTCTCCCTCCGGGACGCCGAACGCTTCGGCCTCAAGGTGCGCACCGGTGCCGGGGGAGAGGAGACGGTCATCGGCTACGACACCACGACCGAGGAGCTGTACGTCGACCGCACCCGCTCCGGCGCCTCGGACTTCAGCAGCGCCTTCCCTGGCGTCCAGCGGGCACCGCTCAAGGCCGTCAACGGCAAGGTCAAGCTGCGGATCCTCGTCGACCGGTCCTCCGTCGAGGTCTTCGGCGGCAGCGGCGAGGCCGTGATCACCGACCAGATCTTCCCCGACCCCGACAGCAAGGGCGTGCGGGTCTTCGCCGAGAACGGCTCGGTGAAACTGGACCGGGCCCGGGTCTGGCACCTCGGCTCCTACCGCGACTGACAAGGACACCCCACCGTGAAGAAGACCCTGCTCGCCGAGTTCACCGCCCGTGAGGGAGCGCAGGACGAGGTCGCCCGCATGATCGTGGAGTACGCCGACAAGGTGCGTGAGGAGGAGGGCAACCTCGCCTTCGACGTCTACACCAAGGCAGCGCACCCCCGCGCCTTCTGGATCTTCGAGGTCTACCGGGACGAGGACGCCTTCCAGGCGCACCTGAACGCCCCCTACGGCGGCCCGTTCAACGCCGCGCTCACCCCGCTGATCGAGGAGGACGCCTCCGTCCTGACCTTCCTCGACCCGGTGGCCTGACCGGCACGTCACCGGCCGCGTCCCGGCCGGGTCAGCCGCCGTTCGCGCCCTCGTGATCCCGCCGGCGCGCGGCGGGCCGCCCGCCCCGGGCGAAGAAGTCGGCGAGGGTCAGGCTCGCCGCGCCGACCGTGACCGCGTCGGGGCCGAGCTTGCCGAGGTCGATGGTGACGCGTTCGGCGGGGTGGCGCAGGGAGTACGCGTCGGCGTACCGGCGTACGGCGGGCAGGAAGCGGGGGCCGAGCTGGAGGCCCGCCCAGCCGCCGATGAGGATGCGTTCGGGCTGGAAGAGGTTGACCAGATCGGACAGCCCGGCGCCGACGTACTCGGCGGTCTCCTCCAGGACGGCGAGAGCGACCGGGTCGGCCTCGGGGGGCTGGACGGGGTGCGGTGTGGCGCCCTTGCCCGGGTCGGGCTGTGCGCCCTCGCCCGGGCGGGGCTTCACGCCCTGGTCCGGGTGGGCCGCGGTGCCCTCGCCCGAATGGGCCGCGGGCTCCCGGGCCGGGCGGGCCTCGGCGTCCTCGCGCGGATGGGCCTCGGTGCCCTGGCCCGGGTCGGCCGCGGTCCCCTCGCTCAGACCGTCCCCGGCACCCTCGCCCGAGGCGCCCCCCGCACCCTCGCCCGAGGCGCCCCCCGCACCCCCGCCCGAGCCGCCCCCCGCACCCCCGTCCAAGCCGGCCGCCGCCAGCAGCGCGGCCAGCGCGGTTTCCTCGTCGGCGTCCTCCGGCGGGTGGCCGCCCGCCTCGCGCCAGCGGTCGATGAGCGCCCCCGCTCCCGCGTACGCCTCCAGACAGCCCAGCGCCCCGCAGCGGCAGCGGCGTCCCCTGACCTGCACGGTCACATGTCCCCACTCCAGGGCGCGGCCGTACTCCACCCCCTCGGTGACGAGACAGGCGCCGATGCCGGAGCCGAAGAGGACGACGACCGCGTTGCGGGAGCCCCGGCCGGCGCCGAACCACAGTTCGGCCTGGCCGAGGGTGCGGGCGCCGTTGTCGATGAAGTACGGGACGGAGGCGGGGAGTTCACAGGTCGAACGCAGCAGGGATTCCAGCGGGACGGCGTTCCAGCCCATCGTCTGACCGTGGACCACCGCGCCCTGCTCGGGAGTGTGGGCCACGATGCCGGGGACGCCGATGCCGACGCCCAGGAGCTGTTCGGGGGTGATGTCCGCGTCGGCGAGGACCTCGGCGATGCCGTCGCGGATGTGACCGACGACGACCTCGACGTCGTAGCCGTGATGCGCCAGGGGCCGTTCGGTGCGGGCGAGTTCGGTGAGGGTGAGGTCGAAGAGCTCGACGCGGACGCGGGTCTCGCCCACGTCGACGCCGATCATGTGGCCGCCGGCGGGGGCGACGCGCAGCAGCGTGCGGGGGCGGCCGCCGTCGGACTCGACGGTGCCGGCCTCCTCGACCAGGCCGTCCTCGACCAGTTCCGCGACCACGTTGCTGATGGAGCCGCCGCTCAGACCGGTGGCCGGCGCCAGCTCGAAGCGGCTCATGGGCCCGTCGAAATACAACCGTTGCAGTACGGCGGCCCGGTTGCCCCGTCGCAGGTCACGCACCGTACGCCCGTTCCGCACCGCCATGTGGACCCCTTCCGATGCCGCCTCGACCTGCAAGATACCGCTGCGCCGACTCTTGACGCGACTTTCCTTCGCGTCTTAAATCACGCCATAAATTAACTCCGGGGTGGTGTTCGAGAAGCGAACGCACCCGGAGGTCTCCCCTGGAAGGGACACCAGAGCCATGCGCAGAACCCGAGCCGCGGCCGCCGGTGCGGTCACCGTTTCCCTCATGACTCTCGTGACCGCCTGCGGCGGCGGCTCGTCGACGAGCGGCGGGTCCAACGACTCGCCGAAGACCCTGACCTACTGGGCCTCCAACCAGGGTGCCAGCATCGAGGTCGACAAGAAGGTCCTCCAGCCCGAGCTCGACAAGTTCGAGAAGCAGACCGGCATCAAGGTCAAGGTGGAGGTCGTGCCCTGGTCCGACCTGCTCAACCGGATCCTCACCGCGACCACCTCAGGGCAGGGCCCCGACGTCCTCAACATCGGCAACACCTGGAGCGCCTCCCTCCAGGCCACCGGCGCCCTGCTGCCCTGGAACGCGAAGAACTTCGCCGCGATCGGCGGCCGGGACCGCTTCGTCGACTCCGCGCTCGGCTCCACGGGCGCCGAGGGCCAGGACCCGGCCGCGGTCCCGCTCTACTCGATGTCCTACGCCCTCTACTACAACAAGGAGATCTTCGCCGACGCCGGCATCACCAAGCCCCCGGCCACCTGGGACGAACTGGTCGCCGACGGCAAGAAGATCCAGGCCAAGGGCAAGTCGGCGCTCGGCGCGGAGGGCTCGAACCTCTCGGAGAACATCCACCACGTCTTCGTCTTCGCCAAGCAGCACGGCGGCGACTTCTTCACCTCCGACGGCAAGCCCGACTTCACGAACGACAACGTGGTGGCCGCGGTCAAGCAGTACGTCGACCTCATGGCCAAGGACAAGGTCATCCCGACCGGCGACGCCGAGTACGCCCAGAACCAGTCGGTGAGCGACTTCGCCAAGGGCAACCAGGCCATGCTGCTGTGGCAGTCCGCGTCCTCCAACCTCACGTCCCAGGGCATGAGCGAGGACAAGTACGGCATCGCACCCGTGCCCGTGCAGTCGGGCGCCCCGGGCGCCGGCACCCAGGTCAACTCGGCCGTCATGGGCATCAACCTGGCCGTCTTCAAGAACACCGACAACATCGACGGCGCCAAGAAGTTCGTGAAGTTCATGACCGGCGACGCCGAGCAGAAGATCCTCAACACCGCGTACAGCTCCATCCCGCCGGTGAAGACCGTCCAGGAGGACTCCGCCTTCAGCTCGGGCGCCAACGCGGTCCTCAAGAACACCCTCGCCACCAGCGCGGCCGCCCTGCCGCAGGTCGCCGACGAGTCGCAGTTCGAGACGGCCGTAGGGACCGCCGTCAAGGACCTCTTCGCCGACGCGGCCGCCGGACGCGCGGTCACCACCGAGTCGGTGAAGGCCGCGCTGGAGAAGGCCCAGCAGCAGATGCCGACGAAGTGAGCACGATGACCACCACCGCGCCCGCGGAGGCCGCCGCGCACAAGAACCCTTCCGGGGCGGCGCAGCCCGGTCCCCGCCGCCGCCCCGGAAGGCTCCGCCGCATCGGGCTGCCGTATCTGCTCCTGCTGCCGGCCCTGCTCCTCGAACTCCTGGTCCACCTGGTGCCGATGGTCATCGGCATCGTGATGAGCTTCAAGGAACTCACGCAGTTCTACATCCGCGACTGGGGCGCCGCGCCCTGGTCCGGCCTCGACAACTACAAGGTGTCGGTGGACTTCGACGCCCCCGTCGGCGAGGCCCTGCTGCACTCCTTCTTCGTCACCGTGGCCTTCACGCTGCTGTCGGTCGGCCTGTGCTGGCTGATCGGCACGGCGGCGGCGGTCTACCTGCAGGACAATTTCCGCGGCCGGGGCCTGCTGCGCGCCCTGTTCCTCATCCCGTACGCCCTGCCGGTCTACGCGGCCGTCATCACCTGGGTGTTCATGTTCCAGCACGACAACGGCCTGGTGAACCACGTCCTGCACGACCAGCTCCACCTCACCGACAAGCCGTCCTTCTGGCTGATCGGCGACAACAGCTTCTACGCGCTGCTCACGGTGTCCGTGTGGAAGGGCTGGCCGTTCGCCTTCCTCATCGTCATGGCCGGACTCCAGAACATCCCCGGCGAGCTGTACGAGGCGGCGGCCCTGGACGGCGCCGGGATGTGGCAGCAGATCCGCCGCATCACGCTGCCGTCCCTGCGGCCGGTCAACCAGGTGCTGGTGCTGGTCCTGTTCCTGTGGACGTTCAACGACTTCAACACGCCGTTCGTCCTGTTCGGCAGGTCGGCTCCGGAGGCCGCGGACCTGATCTCGGTCCACATCTACCAGGCGTCCTTCGTCACCTGGAACTTCGGCACCGGCTCCGCGATGTCCGTACTCCTGCTGCTGTTCCTGCTCGTGGTGACGGGCGTCTACCTCCTGCTGACGTCCCGAGGAAGGAAGCCGGCCGATGTCTAGCGCCTCCCCGACACCCCGCTCGCCCATGGCACCGCCGCGTTCCTTCTTCTGGTCCCGGCGGATCTTCCTCACCCTGCTCACCGGCTTCGTCCTGCTGCCGGTGTACGTGATGGTCTCCAGCTCCCTGAAGCCGCTCGCCGACGTCACGGGTGAGTTCCACTGGCTGCCCAGCGAGGTGACCATCCGGCCGTACATCGACATCTGGTCCACGATCCCGCTCGCGCGGTACTTCGTGAACTCGCTGATCGTGGCGGGTGCGGCGACCGTCTGCTCGGTGGTGATCGCGGTGTTCGCCGCGTACGCCGTCAGCCGCTACGAGTTCCGCGGCAAGCGCGTCTTCACGGTCACCGTGCTGTCCACGCAGATGTTCCCCGGCATCCTCTTCCTGCTGCCCCTCTTCCTGATCTACGTCAACATCGGCAACGCCACCGGCATCGCCCTGTTCGGCTCGCGCGGCGGGCTGATCCTGACGTATCTGACCTTCTCCCTGCCCTTCTCGATCTGGATGCTGATCGGGTACTTCGACTCGGTGCCGCGCGACCTGGACGAGGCCGCGCTGGTGGACGGCTGCGGGCCGTTCGGGGCGCTCTTCCGGGTCGTCGTGCCCGCCGCGATCCCCGGGATCGTCGCCGTCGCCGTCTACGCCTTCATGACCGCCTGGGGCGAGGTGCTCTTCGCCTCCGTCATGACCAACGACGCCACCCGCACCCTCGCCGTCGGACTCCAGGGCTACTCCACGCTCAACAACGTGTACTGGAACCAGATCATGGCCGCCTCGCTGGTCGTCAGCGTCCCCGTGGTCGCCGGGTTCCTGCTGCTCCAGCGCTACCTCGTCGCCGGGCTGACGGCGGGCGCCGTCAAGTGACCGATCTTGAAAGGACTTTCGTGAGCATCGACCTCGCCGCACTTCCGCACGACTTCCTGTGGGGCACGGCCACGGCGGCCTACCAGATCGAGGGAGCCGTGTCGGAGGACGGCCGCTCGCCGTCGATCTGGGACACCTTCTCGCACACCCCCGGAAAGGTCGCGGGCGGCGACACCGGCGACGTCGCCTGCGACCACTACCACCGCTGGCGCGAGGACATCGACCTCATGCGCCGACTCGGCACCAACGCCTACCGGTTGTCGATCGCCTGGCCGCGCGTGATGCCGGGCGGGGACGGCCCGGTCAACCCCAAGGGCCTCGCCTTCTACGACGAGTTGATCGACTCCCTGCTGGCCGCCGGCATCACCCCGTCCGTCACCCTCTACCACTGGGACCTGCCCCAGGTGCTCCAGGACCGCGGCGGCTGGCCCGCCCGCGACACCGCCGAGCACTTCGCCGCCTACGCCTCGGTGGTGGCCGAACGACTGGGGGACCGGGTCCACCACTGGACCACGCTCAACGAACCCCTGTGCTCGGCCTGGATCGGCCACCTCGAAGGCACGATGGCTCCCGGCCTGACCGACCTCACGGCCGCCGTCCGCGCCTCCTACCACCTGCTCCTCGGCCACGGCCTGGCCACGCAGGCGATCCGCGCCGCGTCCCCGTCCGCCCAGGTCGGCCTCGTCACCAACCTCTCCACTATCCACTCCGCCACCGACCGACCAGAAGACCTCGCCGCCGCCCGCCGCATGGACGGCCACACCAACCGCTGGTGGCTCGACCCGGTCCACGGCCGCGGCTTCCCCGCGGACATGCGGGAGGTCTACGGCGTCGAACTCCCGGAGCGCGACGGCGACCTGTCGGCGATCGCCGCGCCCCTGGACTGGCTCGGCCTCAACTACTACATGCCGATCACCGTCGCCGACGACCCCACCGGGCCCGCCCCAAGGGCCCGTCAGGTCTCCCGCCCCGGCGTCCCCCGCACCGGCATGGACTGGGAGATCGACGCCAACGGCATCGAGACCCTCCTGCTCCGCCTCACGGACGAGTACGGCGCCCGCAAGCTCTACGTCACCGAGAACGGCTCCGCCTACCCCGACGTCGTACGCCCCGACGGAACGGTCGACGACCCGGAACGCCAGCGGTACCTGATCGACCACCTGGCCGCCTGCGCCTCCGCCGCCCGCAAGGGCGCCCCCCTGGCCGGCTACTTCGCCTGGTCCCTGCTGGACAACTTCGAGTGGGCCTACGGCTACGACAAGCGCTTCGGCCTGGTCCACGTCGACTACGAGACGCAGCGGCGGACGATCAAGGGCACGGGGTACCGGTACGCGGACATCATCCGGGCACACGGGGAGAGGGGCCGCAAGGCGGCCTGAGCGCGGACGCGTC
This sequence comes from Streptomyces sp. NPDC005402, assembly GCF_040606575.1. Lineage (NCBI taxonomy): Bacteria > Bacillati > Actinomycetota > Actinomycetes > Kitasatosporales > Streptomycetaceae > Streptomyces > Streptomyces sp. NPDC005402. The sequence continues at coordinate 513,852 of NZ_JBEXFB010000003.1, read as the reverse complement.
CGGCTACGACGCGATCGTCAGCCGGGGGCGAGGTGGACGGCGTGATCTTCCAGCCAAGGTCTCTATGAACCTGCGGGATCAACAGTCAGTGTCCGTAGGACCTTCCGAGCCTCGGCGCGGAAGTGTTCGTCGTCGAGGATGATCCGGTCCTGGAGACCGGCGCCCACGATGCGCCGGTCGCCGTCCGCAAGATTGCGGATCAGGTCGAGCTGAGCGTCGGTGAAGGCGGTCGGGCCGAGCGCGACGCAGGCTTTCAGCACGACCGAGGCGGAGCGCGCGTACGAGCCCGGCCGGGCTGCTGCCAGGACACGGTCGGCCAGGGCGGTCCGGGCCAGCCCGGCGGGTGCGTCGGCCTCGGGACAAACGCTGGTCAGGACGAGTACGAGGACAGGGGCGAGTTCCGGATCGTCAAGCAGGGGCAGGAAGTCGGGGACGAGCGGCTCAGCCGCGGGACCGAGCAGGCGAGCGACTTCGGCGGCGCGTTTCACCGTCTCCTGGCCCCATGCTCGGGACGCCCAGGCGAGGCCCTCCTGAAGGACCGGGAGCACGGCCTGCTCATCCCCGGCCAGCTCCCAGACCAGCGCCGCGGCCCCGAGCGCTGCCCTGATCATCGGCACGGTCTCACGCGACTGCGGCGGTTCCGCCAGCAGTGTGTGCAGCAGCGGAAGCAAGGGACGAGCGGCCTCCCTCAGCGAGGCGGCCGCGGCGACTGTGTGGTCCAAGCCGTTGCCGCGCTTGGACAGCAGCTCGGAGAGTACGGAGATCAGGGGGTCGGCGTCGCCCGTCAGGGAGTGGAGTGCGCTTGCCGCAGCCTGACGCGTGGCCGGTGGTCCCTGCTGGGCTTGGGCTCGTAGCGCCTCGATCACGTGGGCGTCGGCCTGGGGATCGGCCACATCGGCCAGGGCGCGGCTGACCGGGAGCGGATGACGGGGCAGCGCGGCGAGCAGCTCCGGCAGGGCGGCTCTGGCCGGCCTGCCCCAAGCGGCCAGCAGCCCGCACAGATAGACCGGTTCGTTGGTCGCGGCCAGCCCGCCGCCGAAGACCGATCCGCGCTCGCGGGACGGTTCGGCGGCGAGCCGGACGCGTATCGCGTCGAGGAGTTCAGGATCGTAGGGCAGGGGCGTCGGGTCCTCACCGGACGTGTCGTCACGACTCGGCGTCCGGGTCTCACCGGTCGCGAGTCGGTGCGCGCCCTGCAGTGCACGCGGCCGGTCGGCCAGGTGGCGGGCGAGGAGCGAGCGCAGCGGAGCACAGCTCCTCGGCCGCGTCAGGATCCAGGAGCGCACAGGCCGTCAGCACATCCGCGCGCACCGCCGGATCGCTTTCCGCCGCGAAGCGGGCCCGCAGCGCCGCCCGCGCGTCGGGGCCGGCCGCTGACCCGCACTGGGCCACCGCCCACGCCGTGGTCCGCCGCACCTCGCGATCGTCGTCCGCGAGCAGCGGCAGAAGCTGTCCCAGCTGTGCCGCAACGGCGCCGCGGGCCCCGCCGGGCACCGGCAGATCGTGCTCGTCGACGCTCCCGGCGATCACACCGAGCATGCCCACCAAGGCGCTTTGACGCACGCCTTCGGCGACGAGTCCCGCCAGGAACGGCACCGCGGCCGCTGTCGCCGAATAGACCGTGCCCTGGTGGACGATGCTGCTCCACAGCTCCTGCTCCGCCTCCGCGGCCGTCTCCTCCACCGGGGACGCGAGATCCCGCAGCAGCCCGGGGACGTCCTGCGCGGAGCCGTACGCATGGCGAAGCCGTGACCAGTCCGTCTGGTCGAGGTCGGCGAGGAGGAGGCGGAGATCCATAGCGCGGATCATGTCACCCGGTACTGACAACGATCGGCCCACATGACCAGGGCGGGATCGGAAACCCCCGCCCAATACACATGAATTCCCAGGTCAGGGCCACACCAGGCAGTACGGCTGATGCCCCGCCTCATGCAACCGATGCGAGAAGTCCTGCCACTCGTGCAGCAGTTGGTACACGTTGAACGCGTCCCGTGGGCCGCCCCGGTCCGGGACCGTCGACCAGATGAACGCCGCCGCGCCGACCGCTTCCTCGCCTATGCCGCGCAGGGGGTCCACGACCGTCATGGGGAGCTTGACCACCGCGTAGTCGGGGTGGAGGACGACCAGTTCGAGCGGGGGGACCTTGTTGAGGGGCACGCCCTCTATGCCGGTGAGGACCATCGCCGCCATGGTCTCCGGCTTGATCTTGGTGAACATGCCGTTCATGCCGAGCTCGTCGCCGCCGAGTTCCTCGGGGCGCATCGAGATCGGGACGCGGGCCGCGGTCGCGCCGTCGGGCGCGCCGAAGTACTTGTACGTCACCCCCACCCGACCACCATTCCTGCTTCCCGCCCTCAACGGATCGATCCGACGTTCGATACGTCGCTCGTCGCGTTCCGACTCATCCGGGGTGCCCGGGGCACCGCGTCCCTGACGTGTCTCGGCCGCTTCCTCCGCCTCGCGCCGGTGCCTTCCCCGCCGGGCACGTCGAGGACCCAGGTCATCGGTCCCCTCGCCCAGTCCGCCACCGCGATGCATATCTCCACCCGACTGCTTTTCTAGGACGCGCGACCCCCGCCGCGCAACCCGATCATCGTGTCAGTGACCTCCCCCACGGCCGCTCGCCGAAACGTGCGTTGAAACACCTGTCCGCAGGATCTTCGCAGCCCCTGAACAAGCGGCTTCGTGCCGTCGTCTCCGTGAGCTGTGTGTATCTGCATCCAGTTTCGCAGATCGTGGGACGCCGGGGGCTTTCGAGGGCTGGCCTACCCTGAGGTAGTCACCGGCAACGGAGTCGAGAAAGCCGAACAAACCGGAGAAGGTCGGAGTCGTCGCAGGATATGAGTGAATTGCCCTATTCATACGAGGCGCCTGTCTCGCAGGCCCTGTTCGACCGCGCGTCCGCCGTCACGCCCGGCGGCGTGAACTCCCCGGTCCGCGCCTTCCGAGCCGTGGGTGGCACCCCCCGCTTCATGGCGTCCGGCACCGGGCCCTATCTGACGGACGCCGACGGGCGCGAGTACGTCGACCTGGTCTGCTCCTGGGGCCCCATGATCCTCGGGCACGCGCACCCCGAGGTGATCGCCGCCGTCCAGGAGGCGGTGTCGAAGGGCACCTCCTTCGGCACCCCCGGTGAGGGCGAGGTCGCGCTCGCCGAGGAGATCGTCCGGCGGGTCGAGCCCGTCGACCAGGTGCGGCTCGTCTCCAGCGGGACCGAGGCCACCATGTCCGCGATCCGGCTCGCCCGAGGCTTCACGCGCCGCACCAAGGTCATCAAGTTCGCCGGGTGTTACCACGGTCACGTCGACTCGCTGCTCGCCGCGGCGGGCAGCGGTGTGGCCACGTTCGCGCTGCCCGACACCCCGGGCGTCACCGGTGCCCAGGCCGGCGACACGATCGTGCTGCCGTACAACGATCTCGAAGCCGTCCACGAGGCCTTCCACCGGCACCCCGGCGAGATCGCCTGTGTGATCACCGAGGCCTCGCCCGGCAACATGGGCGTCGTGCCGCCCCTGCCCGGGTTCAACCAGGGACTGAAGGACGCCTGCGCGCAGAACGGCGCCCTCTACATCTCCGACGAGGTGATGACCGGCTTCCGGACCAGCCGCAGTGGGTGGTACGGCATCGACGGGGTCAAGCCCGATCTCATGACCTTCGGGAAGGTCATGGGTGGCGGGTTCCCCGCCGCCGCCTTCGGGGGGCGCGCGGACGTCATGGCCCACCTCGCCCCCGCCGGGCCCGTCTACCAGGCCGGCACCCTCTCCGGGAACCCCGTCGCCACCGCCGCCGGCCTCGCCCAGCTGCGGCTGCTGGACGACGCGGCCTACGTCACGGTCGACGCCGTCTCCGAGCAGATCCAGTCGCTGGTCTCCGAGGCGCTCGGCAAGGAAGGCGTCGCGCACACCGTGCAGAACGCCTCCAACATGTTCTCGGTGTTCTTCACCGACCGGCCGGTGCGCAGCTACGAGGACGCCAAGGCGCAGGAGTCCTTCCGGTTCACCGCGTTCTTCCACTCCCTTCTGGAGAACGGCGTCTACCTGCCGCCGTCCTCCTTCGAGTCGTGGTTCGTCTCCACGGCCCACGACGAGCAGGCGGTTCAGCGGATCGCCGACGCCCTTCCGGCGGCGGCCCGAGCGGCGGCGGAGGCCACGGCAGCATGAGCACCCCGACCAACAGCGACATCACCGTCGTCCACCTCATGCGGCACGGCGAGGTCGCCAACCCCGACGGGGTGCTGTACGGCCGTCTCGCGGGCTACCACCTCTCCGAGCTCGGGCGCCAGATGGCCGACCGGGTCGCCGAGCACCTCGCCGCACGGGACGTCACCCACGTCTGCGCCTCCCCGCTGGAGCGGGCGCAGGAGACCGCCACGCCGATCGCCAAGGCGCACGGCCTCGACATCGCGACCGACGAGCGGCTCATCGAGGCCGAGAACGTCTTCCAGGGCAAGACCTTCGGCGTCGGCGACGGGGCGCTGAAGAACCCGGACAACTGGAAGCACCTCGTCAACCCCTTCAAGCCGTCCTGGGGAGAGCCGTACATCGACCAGGTCGTCCGGATGAAAGGCGCGCTGGACGCGGCCAGGGACCGGGCGCGCGGTCACGAGGCCGTGCTGGTCAGCCATCAGCTGCCGATCTGGATCGTGCGGTCGTACGTCGAGAAGCGCCGGCTGTGGCACGACCCGCGCAAGCGGCAGTGCACGCTCGCCTCTCTGACGTCCTTCACGTATCAGGGCGACCGGATCGTGTCCGTGGGGTACAGCGAGCCCGCGATCGATCTCGTGCCGGTTCATCTCCGGGCGGGCGCGCGCCCCGTGAAGGGCAAGAGCAAGGCGTTCGGGGCGTAGCCGGCCCGCGGGGGGCTGCGGGCCCGTTGTGGCTGGTCGCGCCCACGCGGCGGAGCCGCATATTGATACGGACCCGCGCCCCTGTGGGGCGCGGGTCTGTTACCGAATCCGGAAATAGCACCGGAACCTTCCCCGCCGTCGTCTCCTCTGACTGGGTGACCAGCCAAGAACGTGACGAATCGGGGAAGCATGCACTCTCTCACCCGCAGGGGAGCAATAGGTCTGGGTGCGGGCGCCGCTGCGGCCGTGGGGCTCTCGGGGTGTGGAACCCTCACCGGATCGGACGGGTCGGACGGGGTGAAGCACGCCGCGGGCTCCTCGCCGAGCAAGAGCCCGGCGCCCACCGCCCGTCCCATCGGTGACGGCTCCACCTCCTTCACCGGCAAGCAGCCCCACCAGCCCGGCAAGCCGGTGCCGCTGGAGCCCGGCCAGACCCCGCCGCAGTTCGTGATCTTCTCCTGGGACGGCGCCGGCGAGGTCGGCAACGGCCTCTTCCCGCGCTTCCTCGACCTCGCCCGGAAGCACGACGCGCACATGACCTTCTTCCTCTCCGGGCTGTATCTGCTGCCCGAGTCGAAGAAGCGGCTCTACGACCCGCCGAACAACCCCCGCGGCGCCTCCGACATCGGCTACCTCACCGACGAGCACGTCAAGGCGACCCTGACGAACGTCCGCCGGGCCTGGCTCGAGGGGCACGAGATCGGCACCCACTTCAACGGCCACTTCTGCTCGGGCAACGGCACCGTCGGCAACTGGACACCGGCGCAGTGGCGCTCGGAGATCCAGCAGGCGAAAGCTTTCGTCAAGGAGTGGCGCACCAACACCGGCTGGACCGACCTGCCCGCGCTGCCCTTCGACTACGACAAGGAACTCGTCGGCGGCCGCACCCCCTGCCTCCTCGGCCAGGACAACCTGCTGCCCACCGCCCGCGAGCTCGGCTGGCGCTACGACGCCTCCTCGCCCGGCGGCCGCCAGATCTGGCCCGAGAAGAAGAACGGCATCTGGGACCTGCCGCTCCAGGCGGTACCGTTCCCCGGCCGCAGCTTCGAGGTCCTGTCCATGGACTACAACATGCTCGCCAACCAGTCGATCAACTCGACCAACGCGCCCGCCTACCACTACCCGGCCTGGCGTGAGCAGTCCGCCGGTGCCTACATATCCGGCTTCCAGCGGGCCTACGAGACCAACCGCGCCCCCTTCTTCGTCGGCAACCACTTCGAGCACTGGAACGGCGGCATCTACATGGACGCCGTCGAGCAGGCCTTCAAGCACATCGCGCGGGAGAAGGAGAAGGGCGCCGACGTCCGCATGGTCTCCTTCCGGCAGTTCGTCGACTGGATGGACGTACAGAAGCCGGAGGTGCTGGCCAAGCTCCGCACGCTGGACGTCGGCCAGGAGCCGGCGGGCGGCTGGAAGACGTTCCTCAAGGGCGCCTCGACCCCGTCCTCGACAGCCTCCTCGAACGCTGCCTGAAATGCGGGTTTCCGCCCGCAAGGGGGGTGCGCAAGATCCCCGGAACGGGCATGCGAAACTTTTCACATGAGTGCCGCCAGTCGTAGCCGCTCCCGAGTCCGTACCACCCTGCTCACCGCGGGTGCCGCAGCCGCAGCGCTGACCCTGTCCGCCTGCAGCTCGGGCGGCACCTCGGGTGGAGGCGGCGACACCAACTTCATCATGGGCGCGGACGGCATCTCGACCGCCAAGGAGGGCGACCGGGGCACCGCCCCCGACCTGTCCGGCAAGACCGTCGACGGGGGACAGGTCGACGTAGCCGACTACAAGGGCAAGGTCGTCGTCCTGAACATATGGGGCTCCTGGTGTGCCCCCTGCCGGGCCGAGGCACCCAACCTGGAAGCGGTCCACAAGGACCTCAAGGGCAAGGACGTGCAGTTCGTCGGCGTCAACACCCGCGACACCAGCGTCCAGAACGCCCGCGCCTTCGAGAAGGACATGGGCATCACCTTCCCCAGCCTGTACGACCCGACGGGCAAGCTGATGCTCCGCTTCAGCAAGGGCACCCTCAACCCGCAGGCCGTGCCCTCCACGCTCGTCATCGACCGGGACGGGAAGATCGCCGCCCGCTCACTGGCCGCGCTCAGCGAGAGCAAGCTGCGCAAGATGATCAACCCGGTCCTCGCGGAGAAGTGACGTGAGCGCAGTCGTCACGCTCGCCGCCGACACCGGCTACAACGGCACCGTCCTCAACGGCGCGTTGCTCGTCGCCCTGCCCATCGCGGTCCTCGGCGGCCTCGTCTCCTTCTTCTCACCCTGCGTCCTGCCCCTGGTCCCCGGCTATCTGTCATACGTCACCGGCGTCACGGGCACCGATCTCGCCGAGGCCAAGCGCGGCCGGATGGTCGCGGGCGCCTCCCTGTTCGTGTTCGGCTTCACCGCGGTGTTCGTCTCCAGCGGGGCCCTTTTCGGCTACTTCGGCCAGACGCTCCAGGAGAACCAGGGCGTGCTGTCCAAGGTGCTGGGCGTGCTCATGATCCTCATGGGTGTCTTCTTCATGGGCCTGATGCCCTGGATGACCCAGCGGGAGTTCCGCTTCCACAACAAGCCCACCATGGGCCTGCTCGGCGCCCCCCTGCTCGGGGCGCTGTTCGGCATCGGCTGGACCCCCTGCATCGGCCCGACCCTCGCCTCGGTGATCGCCCTGTCCTCCCAGCAGGGCAGCGCGGGCCGCGGTGCCATACTGACCGTCGCCTACTGCCTCGGCCTCGGCCTGCCCTTCGTGCTCGCCGCGGTCGCCTTCCGCAAGGCGCTCGGCGCCTTCGGCTGGGTCAAGCGCCACTACGTCTGGGTCATGCGCATCGGCGGCACCATGATGATCGTGACCGGGCTGCTGCTGCTGACCGGCGCCTGGGACCGCCTCGTGCAGGACGTCCAGTCCTGGTCCGCCGGCTTCACTGTGGGGATCTGATCCATGAGCAAGACCACACCCGCCACCTCCGACGCCCCCGTCGGCGATCAGGACCTCGGGGCCGCCGGTTCCCAGCTGTCCACCGCGCCCACGGAGAGCCTGAGCATGCCCGCCCTGGGCGTGATCGGCTGGGCCCGCTGGTTCTGGCGCCAGCTGACCTCCATGCGGGTCGCGCTGCTGCTGCTCCTGCTGGTGGCGCTCGGCGCGATCCCCGGCTCGCTGATCCCGCAGAGCGGGACCGACGCCACGAAGGTCGCCGACTTCGTCAAGAACAACCCCACCCTCGGGGACGTCTACGACAAGCTCGGCCTCTTCCACGTCTACAGCTCGGTGTGGTTCTCCGCCATCTACATCCTGCTGTTCGTCTCGCTCATCGGCTGCATCGTGCCCCGCACCTGGCAGTTCGTCGGGCAGCTGCGCAGCAGGCCGCCGGGCGCCCCGAAGCGGCTGACCCGGCTGCCCGCCTACACCACCTGGCGCACCGAGGCCGAGCCCGAGCAGGTCCGTGAGGCCGCGCTCGCCCTGCTGAAGCAGAAGCGCTTCCGCGCCCACCTCACCGGTGACAACGTCGCCGGCGAGAAGGGCTATCTGCGCGAGGTCGGCAACCTCGCCTTCCACATCGCGCTGATCGTGCTGCTGACCGCCTTCGCCTGGGGCCAGCTCTTCAAGTCCGAGGGCAACAAGCTGGTCGTCGAGGGCGACGGGTTCTCCAACACCCTCATCTCCTACGACGACTTCAAGTCCGGCAACCTCTTCGACACCGACGAACTGGTGCCGTTCAGCTTCACCCTGGACAAGTTCACCGGCACCTACGAGACCAGCGGCCCCAACAAGGGCACCCCGCGCCTCTACCAAGCTGCCATCACCTACAGCAAGGGCGCCTACGGCAAGGACCACAAGACCCTCGTCAAGGTCAACGAGCCGCTGGAGATCGACGACGCGAAGGTCTACCTCACGGCCCACGGCTACGCCCCCCTCATCACGGTCCGGGACGGAAAGGGCAACGTCGTCTTCCACGACGCGGTCGCGATGCTGCCGCTCGACTCCAACGTCACCTCCACCGGTGTGATCAAGGTCCTCGACGGCTACCGGAACGCCAAGGGCGTCAGCGAGCAGCTGGGCATCTCGGCCTTCTTCCTGCCGACCTACACCAAGGGCAGCGAGACGGCCTCCACCTTCCCCGCGCTGAACAACCCGGTCCTCAACCTCACGCCGTACCACGGCGACCTCGGCGTCAACTCGGGCATCCCGCAGAGCGTGTACCAGCTCGACAAGTCGCATGTGAAGGACTTCAAGGACGCCAAGGGCCAGGAACTCAGGGAGAACCTGAAGCCCGGCCAGACCATGCAGCTCCCGAACGGCGCCGGGTCGATCACCTACGAGAGCACCCGGCAGTGGGCGAACTTCCAGGTCGTCCAGCAGCCCGCCAGCGGCTGGGCCCTCGCCGGTGCTCTCACCGCGATCTTCGGCCTCGCCGCCTCCCTGTTCATCCAGCGCCGCCGCGTGTGGGTGCGGGCGGTCAAGGGCGCAGACGGTGTGACGGTCGTCGAGATGGCCGGCCTCGGCCGCAGCGAGTCGGCGAAGGTGCCGGAGGAGCTGGGAGAGCTGGCGGGAGTGCTGTACGACCGGACACCGAGCGCCGCAACCCAGTCAGGGGCGCGGGGAACTGCGCGACAAGCCCCCACAGACCCGCAGCCGAACGACGACACCGAACCCCGAGTAGCACCCTCCGAAGGGGCTGAGAAATGACTCTCGCCGCCGCAACCGAGTTGGCCACCGCCACCAACGAGCATCTCGCCAACATCAGCAACACGCTGATCTACTCCGCGATGGCCGTCTACACCCTGGCCTTCTTCGCGTACATCGCCGAATGGCTCCTCGGCAGCCGCAGCAAGGTCGGCCGGACCGCCGCCGCGCTCACCGCCGACGCGAAGGCCAAGGCCAAAGCGCCGGCCGTCACCGTGAACCAGGGCGGCAGCACCGCCGTACTGGAGCGGCCGCAGGTCGTGGTGCGGTCGGCGGCAGGGTCGCGCGACGTGCCCGACGGGCCCGGGGCGCACGGCGGGGACGAGCAGGGCGACCTCTACGGGCGTATCGCCATCTCCCTCACGGTGCTCGCCTTTCTCGTCGAGCTCGCCGGGGTCGTCGCCCGCGCGGCCTCGGTGGAGCGGGCGCCCTGGGGCAACATGTACGAGTTCAACATCACCTTCTCCACGGTGGCCGTCGCCGTGTACCTGGGGCTGCTGGCCCTGAAGAAGAACGTGCGCTGGCTCGGGCTGTTCCTGGTCACCACGGTCCTCCTCGATCTCGGCCTCGCCGTCACTGTCTTGTACACCGCCAGCGACCAGTTGGTTCCCGCCCTTCACTCGTACTGGCTGTACATCCACGTCTCCACCGCGATCTTCTGCGGCGCGGTGTTCTACGTCGGCGCGGTCGCCACGATCCTGTACCTCTTCAAGGACAGCTACGAGAACAAGATCGCGTCCGGCGGCACCCCCGGCAGGTTCGCGAACTCCGTCCTCGACCGGCTGCCGGCCTCCGCGAGCCTCGACAAGTTCGCCTACCGCGTCAACGCGGCCGTCTTCCCGCTGTGGACGTTCACGATCATCGCGGGCGCGATCTGGGCGGGCGACGCGTGGGGCCGTTACTGGGGCTGGGACCCCAAGGAGACCTGGTCGTTCATCACCTGGGTCGCCTACGCCTGCTACCTGCACGCCCGTGCCACGGCGGGCTGGAAGGGCCGCAAGGCCGCCTACCTGGCGATGGTCGCCTTCGGCTGCTGGCTGTTCAACTACTACGGCGTCAACATCTTCGTCTCCGGAAAGCACTCGTACGCAGGCGTCTGAGCCCTCGGCGGGCCACCCCGGTGTCATGACCGGCCTGGTGGACCGGGGTGGGGGAGCTGCGATCGGCGTGAAGTGCCGTCCGTCTTCTGGACATGTGGCGGGGAATTTTGACACGGTGGGGTGCGCCGACCCGTAATCGAACACGTGGTCGATGCCTTCGGGAGGCCCCGCCGTGTCCCTCTCCTTCCATGCCGAGCAGAGTGTGTTCTCCGACCCGGGCGATCTCGCCCGTCTCTACGACGGGCTACCGCACGATCCCGAGCAACTGGCCCGTGTCGTACGGGATGTGATGATCCATCGGCTCGAAGGTGATCTCTTCGGTCACACCCATCCGGCCGACCGGCTCCACAACGACGCGGAGTCCCGCTACATCGACGTCGTCCTGCGGATCCTCGCCGAGCGGAACGACGCCCCGCTGACCGTGCGGCGCGAGCCGGCGGACCGGTTCGTCGGGACCTGCCGTGACTTCACGCTGCTGCACGTCTCCCTCCTGCGCCACGCCGGCGTCCCGGCCCGGCTGCGGTCCGGCTTCGCCGACTACTTCGGTACGACCGGCTTCCACGTCGACCATGTCGTCACCGAGTACTGGGACACGGAACGGGGCTGGCTGCTGGCGGACGCGCAGCTGGCCGACCCGGAGATCACGGCCAACTGGGCGGTGGACTTCGACCCGATGGACGTTCCCCGCGCACGTTTCCTCGTCGCCGGTGAGGCCTGGCGGGCGATCCGGGAGGGCGGGGCGGACGAGGCCGCGTTCGGGCTGCATCCGCCGACCGAGGGGCCGTTCTTCGGGGAGCGGTTCGTGGCGGGCAACATGCGCCTCGACCTCGCCGCGCTCAACAAGGTGGAGACCCTGCTGTGGGATGTCTGGGGCGAGGAAGAGGGGGAGCCGGGGACGGCGTTGCCGCAGTCCTCGCGGGAGTTCTATGACCGGGTCGCGCCCGTGGTGAGCGGGGATGTGTCCTTCGAGGCCGTGCGGAGGCTGTTCGCCGAGGAAGACGGGCTGCGGACGCCGTCCACGGTGACCTGTTACGCGCCCTTCAACGGGACGCACCTGGTCACTCTGCGCTAAGCGGTTCGTTCGAGGTGCGGCGCCGTCGTGGCTGGTCGCGCCCGCGCGGCGGAGCCGCCCATGTCACGGACCCGCGCCCCTTCAGGGCGCATCACCACTCGGTGCGCACACGTTGCGGTCAGCAGTTCACCCAGTAGGTCCGGGTCGTTGATGTCCAGACTCAGCAACGACCCTATGCGTTCCAGGCGTTGGTACAGCGACTGGCGGCCTATGTGAAGCAGGGCGGCCGTGCGGGTCGGGGAGCAGCCGTTCCTCAAATGGGTCTCCAGGGTGCGGACCAGGTCGCTGGGGTGGGCCGCCTCCCAGGCCAGCAACGGCCCCAGGGTGTGCTGGACCAGGGCCGCCAGGCGTTCCCGGTTGTCCTCCACCCCGCCCCGCGTCAGCTCCCGCTCCAGCGCCAGGGCCCGGGACGAGGTCACCAACGGGCCTTCGGGGGCGGCCGGTTCGGCCGACGGGACGGTCAACGCCAGTTCCAGGGTCGTACGGGCCGCCCGCAGTGTGTCGCTCCAGCGCAGCCAGCCGCCGTCGGAGGCGGAGACGGCGTGTCCCACGGCGACCGTGAGTCCGGGGGCCGCCGTCGTGCGGAAGACCTCCTGGACCGCCTTCACCGGGTCGCCGGGGCGGGTGGCGCCGTGCAGGGACAGCAGTGCCAGGACGTCGCCCGGGAACGCGGTCCGCATCACCCCGGCCCCGCCCAGCAGCCGTACCGCGCGGTCGACGGTGCTCACGTCCCGGGTGCCGTGCAGCGACACCCCGATCAGCCGGGCCCCCGGCCCCGGATGGAACCCGGCGAGCGCCGCCCGCGCCTCCACCTCCGGCTGGTTCAGCGCCGCCCGGTCGGCGAGGTCGGCGAGCAGGGCCGCCGTATGGTCGTCGCCCCACGGCCGTACCACCGCACGGCCCGAAAGGCCGCGGGCGACGATCGCCCGGTTGGCGGCCTCCGTGATCCGTACGAAGGGCACGACCCGGTGCATCGCCAGCAGCGGCAGCTCACGGCGGCGCGCCTCGTCGACCACCTCGGCGGGCATCACCGGCAGGGACCGGCCGACCTCCACCGCGAGCCCGGCGGCGCCTCGGGCGGCCAGCTCGCGGACGTACCGGCGGCGGACCTCCTCGTCGGGGTCGGCCAGCCCGAAACCGTTGGTGAGCAGGAGCTCGCCACCGTCCAGGAAGTTCGCTCCCTCGTAGACCTCGCTCGAGTGCACCCAGCGCACCGGGCGGTCCAGCGCGGTGTGTCCGGCCAGCAGCTCCGGCTCGGCGGCCCGGACGGGATCGAGGGCCAGGATCTCGCGAAGGGTGAGTGCGGGCATGCGCGCCTCCCGACAGTTCGTCCGGCTGTGGGCTGCCGGGAGAGTACTTTCCGCACGTTGCCCTCGTGTTTCGGCCACAGGAGAGTGGGAGACATGGATCAGGCACAGGCACACCAGTGGCTCGCCACCGCCGTCGAGGAGGCCCGCGCCGGGCTCGCCGAGGGCGGCATCCCCATCGGGGCCGCGCTCTACGGCGCCGACGGCACCCTCCTCGGGCGCGGCCACAACCGGCGCGTCCAGGACGACGACCCCTCCACGCACGCGGAGACGGCCGCCTTCCGGGCGGCGGGACGGCAGCGGTCGTACCGCGGTACGACGATGGTGACCACTCTCTCGCCCTGCTGGTACTGCTCCGGTCTGGTCCGGCAGTTCGGGATCGGGCGGGTCGTCGTCGGGGAGGCCACCACCTTCCACGGCGGCCATGACTGGCTCGCCGAGCACGGGGTGGAGATCGTGCTCGTCGACGATCCCGAGTGCGTCCGGATGATGACCGACTTCATCGAGAAGAACCCGGCACTGTGGAATGAGGACATCGGTGAGTGAGCCCCGCATCCCCACCATCGACCTGCGCCCCTGGGTGGACGGCGACGCCGAGGCCCGCGCGGCGATCGCCAGGACCGTCGACGAGGCGCTCCGGACGGCCGGCTTCCTGCTGGTCACCGGGCACGGAGTCGACCCCGCCCTGCGCTCCCGGATCCGGGAGGCGGCGCGGACCTTCTTCCGGCTCCCCGCGGAGACGAAGACGGCGTACGAGGCGAAGGTCGGCGGCCGGGGCTGGCTCGGTCCGGGCGCCGAGGCCAACGGCTACTCGGAGGGGACCAAGACCCCGCCGGACCTGAAGGAGTCCCTGACCTTCGCCACACACGAGCCCTTCGAGGACCCGGTCGTCAACGCGGAGTGGTACGCGCCGAACGTCTGGCCCGCCGAGGTGCCGGAACTGCGGACGCTGTGCGAGGAGTACCTGGAGCGGATGGGCGAGCTGGAGAAGCGGCTGCTCTCCCTCCTCGGTGAGGCCCTCGGGCTCGAACCCGACTTCTTCTCCCGGCACATGGACCACCCGACGTACGGCTTCAACATCAACTGGTATCCGGGGACCGAGGTGATCGGGGAGCCGCAGCCCGGGCAGTTCCGCATCGGCCCGCACACCGACTTCGGCACGGTGACGATCCTCGACCGGCAGGCCGGCAAGGGCGGGCTCCAGGTCTTCACGGACGACGGCGGCTGGGAGGACGCCCCCTTCGAGCCCGACGCGTTCACCATCAACATCGGTGACCTGCTGGCCCGTTGGACGGGGGACCGCTGGCGGTCCGGACGGCACCGGGTGCTGCCGCCGCCGGCCGACGCGCCCGCCGAGGAGCTGATGTCCCTCGTCTACTTCGGCGAGTGCACCCCGGGCACGACCGTCGAGTCCGTCCCGGCACCGGTCGGCCGGGTGGCGTACGAACCCGTCGACTCCCACGCCTACTTGCGGGCGAAGCTGGACTCGATCACGGTCACCTGAGGACAGCGCGGTGGGCGAGGGTCCCCCGTGGGCCCTCCGGCCACGGGGGATACAGTTCGACGGCCGTTTTTCCGGGGGCCGTCGAAGCTGGGGGAGACATGAGGAAGCGCACCGCCCTGGGGGGACTGCTGGTCACGGCGACCGCCCTCGTCGCCGGGGCCGCGGGAGTGGGCGGCACCCTGCTCTACCAGCGGCTCACCGGCCCCGACGACACCTCGGCCGTCGACGCGCAGGCCGCCGCCCTCGCCCAGGATCTGCGCCAGGACCTGACCGCCGGCTTCTACTCGGCGGGCGGCGGCACCTACGGCGGGCAGTTCACCGAGGGCACGCTCGTCGCGCAGACCGAGGAACACGGCGGGGCGCTGCTGAGCGTCCGGTCCGCGGGCCTGACCCACACGGCCGAGGTGATGCTCGGGCTGGTGCCCCCCGCCGGGACCACCGTCGACGCCGACGCCTACCCGGCGCGCTGCTACCGCCTCACCTTCGCCCTCGGCGCCCACAGCGTGCAGCGCACCACCTTCACCTGCCCGGCCACCCAGGCCGACGGGCAACCCGGCAGCCTCGCCGCGCAGTTGGGCGCACTGCTCGCCCGGCAACCGGTTGGCGCGAGCACCTACCGCAAGATGTCGGCCGCCGGCTACGACCACACGGCCGACGGCGCCACACGGTTCCTCACCGACAAGCGCCTGGTCTCCGCCAAGGACACGGTGACCGAACTCTCCGGCAAGGAAGCCGGCCCCGGCGTCTACGCCGTCGCCCTGCGCGTCAACGGCGTCTGCCACTACCTGCGCATGGACTCCGCGTCCTTCGCCACCGGCCTGGTCCCGCTGTGGACCGCCCCGGCCGACGAACAGCACACCTGCCGGGCCCGACAGGCGGTCACCGCCTCCGCGTTGTACGGCACCGATCCGGCGAAGGCGGGCTGAACGGCCGTCACCCGGCCGGCGACCGACGCCGCAGCGCCGCGTACAGCACCGCGCTCACCACGAAGCCGACCACGGGCGTGACGTCCCCGAACGACGGCCAGTGCTCCGGTACGTAGCCCACGTAGTCCTCCTGGTTGGAGAAGAGGGGCACGGAGACCGCCACGCCGACCAACAAGGCGGCGAGACCGGGCCGGTTGGTGAAGGCACGGTCGGTCAGGCGGGCGGACAGCGCCTCGTCGGGAATCCGGGACCGCAGGCCTCTCTCGACCAGGACGACGCCCAGCCAGGGCGCCACCCAGTACGCGATCACCAGCAGGAACGCCTCATAGGCCGACCCCGCGTCGGAGAGCGAGGCCCACGCCGCCGCCGTACCCGCGACCCCGGACACCACGACCAGCACGCTCCGGCTCAGCCAGGCGGGGAGGTCCAGGCCGAAGGAGGCGATCGAGATGGCGCCGGAGTACACGTTGAGGGCGTTGGCCGAGACCGCGCCCAGGATGATCGCGAGCAGAACCAGATCGCCGAGCCAGCCCGGCAGATGACCGGTGAAGGCCGCCGTCGGGGAAGCGTCCTTCGGGGCCATGATGGTCGCCGAGGCCGCGCCGATCACGGCCACCACGGTGACCGACAGGAACAGGCCGAGCGCCGGGTAGAGGATCGTCCTGAACCTGTTCGCGGTACGGGGGAGATAGCGCGAGTAGTCCGAGGCGTACGGGTTCCAGCCCGCCGCGTAGCCCCAGGCCGCGCTGAACGCGAGCAGGAAGCCGCCGATGCCGCCGCCGGTGCCGCCCCCGCCGAGGTCGGCGTCCTTGAAGGTCCACACCCCCGCGAGCAGGAAGATCACCGCGAGGGCGGGGAAGGCGTACCTCTCGAAGACGTGGACGAAGTTGTGGCCGATGAAGCCGATCAGGATCTCGGCGGCCACCACCACGAGGAGGGACGGCAGCGGGCGCAACCCGGTCAGGGTGTTGAGCGCGAAGGCCGCGCTGACGCTGTTCACCGCGAACCAGCCGACGCCCGCCACCAGGCCGTTGGCCGCCGCGGGCAGGATGTTGCCGCGGTGGCCGAAGGAGAGGCGGCCGATCACCATCTGCGGCACCCCGAACCGGGGCCCGTCCAGGGACAGGACACCTTGGGTGAGCGCGCCGAGGGCGGTGCCGAGCACGATGGCAGCCGTGGCCTGCCAGAAGCTCAGGCCGAAGAAGAGGACCGCGATCACGCCGATGAAGACGGTCGCGAACTCGATGTTCGGGGAGGCCCAGGTCCACAGCAGCTGGAGCGGGCCACCGTGGCGTTCGGCCTCGGGGATGGGTTCCGAGCCCGCCGCCTCGACGGCGATGACCTTGTCACCGTATGCGGGAGCGAGGGTGCCGGCGGAGTCGGCGGGAGCTGTCGTCATGCAAGGTAAGTGTCCGGCTCCCGCCGGGCCCCGCCCAGGGGCGCGATGTCCGCTCGTAGGGGCTCCACGGCGTACAAGGTGTACGGCTCAGGCGTCCTTGGGGCCCTCGCCCTGCTCCCGGCGCTTGAGCTCCTCCTCGCGGCGGCGCAGGTCCGCCTCCCAGTCCTTCAGCAGGGCCTCGTCCTTCTTGGCCTCGGCCTTGAGGGAGTTCAGGAACTCGGGATTGTCGTCGGGGGCGACGTACTCCATGCGGTGGTTGCGGTGCCACTCGGAGGGGGTGCGGCCGCCCGTCGGCGGGGTGCGCAGCTTGCCCGCGGCGAGCCAGGCGACCGGACCGACGATCCAGAAGAGCAGGATGATGAAGACCCAGGCGATCTTGGGAAGATGCTTCGCCTCGTCCTCGGGGGTGTTGAGGCAGTCGATGAACGCGTAGATCGTCAGCGCCAGCGGAATCAGGTACATCAGCAGCCGGAACATGTGCTTTTGGCCCCCCAGGGAACGTGGTGTGGAGCCTGTGGCAGGCCCCTGAGGGGGTCAGGGTAGCGGCTTGGCAAAATACCCACGACGTGTCGTCGGCGGTCGTCGTCGGCGAACTCACGGGGGAGGACACCTTGCATCCGGCATTCGTCGAAGAACGCTTCCGCGCCCGAACCGACCGCGTCCGGGGCTGGGGGATCGGGCTGCTCGGTCTGGCCGCGCTTCTGTGGGGCTACGCGGCCTGGCAGCTGTTCACGCCGTACGAGGTGGACTACGGCACGTACGGCAAGGCGGACTGCACCGCCCCGGCCTTCGCCGACCGGGACGACGTGTACGTCGACCGCGACGCCGACGCGCGGCGCTGTGCCGCCGCCCGCGACTGGCCGCGGCCCGTGGCCGCCCTCGTGCTGGCCGTCCCTCTCGCCACGGCCGGCGGCGCGCTCCTGGCCACAGGCCTGGCCGGAGACAGCCTGCGGCGACGGGAGTCGGAGCTGGAGCGGGCCCGGAGCTGAGCGCGGAAGCGTGGGTGGGGCGGGCGTCGGGGCTTCGGCGGACTCGGCGATACTGGGGGGCATGGCTTACGACGATCTTCGCTCCCTGCTCAGGGCACTGGAACGCGAGGGAGACCTCAAGCGGATCAAGGCCGAGGTCGACCCGTATCTGGAGGTCGGGGAGATCGTCGACCGCGTACAGAAGGCGGGCGGCCCCGCGCTGCTCTTCGAGAACGTCCGCGGATCCGCCATGCCGCTGGCCATGAACGTCTTCGGAACCGACCGCCGGCTGCTCAAGGCCCTGGGCCTGAAGTCGTACGGCGACATCTCCGACAAGATCGGCGGGCTGCTGCGTCCCGAGCTGCCACAGGGCTTCGTGGGCGTGCGCGAGGCCTTCGGGAAGCTCGGCGCGATGGCACACGTCCCGCCGAAGAAGGTGAAGTCCGCGGGCGCCCCGGTCCAGGAGGTCGTCCTCACCGGCGACGACGTGGACCTCGACCAGCTCCCGGCCCTCTTCACCTGGCCGCAGGACGGCGGGTCCTTCTTCAACCTCGGACTCACCCACACCAAGGACCCGGAGAGCGGGATCCGCAACCTCGGTCTGTACCGCCTGCAGCGCCACGACAAGCGCACGATCGGCATGCACTGGCAGATCCACAAGGACAGCCGCAACCACTACCAGGTCGCCGCCCGGCGGGGCGAGCGCCTCCCGGTCGCGATCGCCTTCGGCTGCCCGCCCGCCGTCACCTACGCCTCCACGGCCCCCCTGCCCGGGGACATCGACGAGTACCTCTTCGCCGGGTTCATCGCGGGCAAGCGGATCGAGATGGTGGACTGCAAGACCGTCCCGCTCCAGGTGCCGGCGCAGGCCGAGGTGGTCATCGAGGGCTGGCTGGAGCCGGGCGAGATGCTGCCGGAGGGGCCCTTCGGGGACCACACCGGGTTCTACACCCCGCAGGAGCCGTTCCCGGCGCTGAAGATCGACTGCGTGACGATGCGGAAGCGGCCGCTGCTCCAGTCGATCGTCGTGGGCCGCCCCCCGACCGAGGACGGACCGCTGGGACGCGCCACGGAACGCTTCTTCCTCCCCCTGCTGAAGATCATCGTGCCGGACATCGTGGACTACCACCTGCCCGAGGCGGGCGGCTTCCACAACTGCGCGATCGTCTCGATCGACAAGAAGTACCCGAAGCACGCGCAGAAGGTGATGCACGCGGTCTGGGGGGCACACATGATGTCGCTGACCAAACTGATCGTGGTCGTCGACGCGGACTGCGACGTGCACGATCTGCACGAAGTCGCCTGGCGGGCGCTGGGCAACACGGACTACGCCCGTGACCTCTCCGTCGTCGAGGGACCGGTCGATCACCTCGACCACGCCTCCTACCAGCAGTTCTGGGGCGGCAAGGCGGGCATCGACGCGACGAAGAAGTGGCCCGAGGAGGGCTACACACGAGACGGCGGCTGGCCGGACATGGTGCTGTCCGACCCGGAGACGGCGGCGAAGGTCGACCGCCGGTGGAAGGAGTACGGCCTGTGAGCAGTGCATCCGCCGCGATCCCGCAACCGGGACGCACGAAAGCCTTCCTGCGGCTGGTGATGATCGAGCACTCGGTCTTCGCACTGCCCTTCGCGTACATCGCCGCGCTGACCGCGATGTTCGAGTGGGACCGGAACATCCACTGGGGGCGGCTGCTCCTGGTGACGATCTGCATGGTCGGCCTGCGCACCTTCGCGATGGCGGTCAACCGGATCATCGACCGGGAGATCGACGCGCGGAACCCCCGGACGGCACAGCGGGAGCTGGTCACCGGGGCGATGTCCGTGAAGCACGCCTGGACCGGTGCGCTGGTCGCGGTCGTGGTCTTCCTCGGCTCGGCGGCACTGCTGAACCCGCTGTGCCTGGCCCTCGCCCCCGTAGCGGTGATCCCGATGGTGGTCTATCCGTACGGCAAGAGGTTCACGAACTTCCCGCAGGCCATACTCGGTCTCGCCCAGGCGATGGGGCCGGTGGGCGGCTGGCTCGCGATCACCGGGGAGTGGTCCTGGGACGCGGTCGTCCTCGGCCTCGCCGTCGGTATCTGGATCGGCGGGTTCGACCTGATCTACGCCTGCCAGGACGTGGAGACGGACCGCGAGATCGGCGTCATGTCGGTGCCGGCGCGCTTCGGCATCCCGGCGGCGATCTGGGGGGCGCGGGTCTGTCACGCGCTGACCATGGGGCTGCTGGTCTGGTACGCCGTCGCCACGGAGGCGGGTGGGTTCTTCTGGGTGGGGCTGATGATCGTCGCGGGGGCGTTCGTGTACGAGCACTCGATCGTGCGCCCGCATGATCTGTCCCGGCTGAACCGGGCGTTCTTCAGCGTCAACGGGTTCATCGGGATCGCGTTGTTCGTCTGTGCGCTGCTGGATCTGCTGGTGCGCGGGTTGACGGTCTGAGTACGGCTACTGAACAGGGTCATCCTGTCGGACCCCGGCTGGGGGCCGGTGGGGGTTGCTCGCGCAGTTCCCCGCGGCCCTAAGTAAGTACAGGCCCTCGGCGTTTGAATGCGAACGCCGTCGCCACCCCCGCCACCAGGCCCAGCAGGTGGCCCTGCCAGCTGACCCCGGACTGTGTCGGCGCCAGGCCCACCACGATCGACGTGCCCCAGACCGCGGCGACCAGCAGCCCCACCAGCACCCCCAGCGGGCGGCGCTCCACGAGACCGCTCACCACGAGGTAGCCGAACAGGCCGAAGATCAGGCCCGACGCGCCGGCCGTGTTGGTATGGGCCGGGGCTATGAGCCAGACGCCCAGGCCGTCGGCGACGATGATCAGGGCGCAGACGGCGGCGAACCGGCGCAGGCCGCCCAGGGCCGCGAGGAAGCCCATGACCAGCAGCGGGATGCTGTTGGCGGCCACGTGGGCGAAGCCGAAGTGGATGAAGGCGGCCGGGACGATGTCGACCAGTTCGGACGGGGTGCGTGGGGTGATGCCGAGGCCGTCGAGGGCGTGGCCGCGCGCTATGTCCACCACCTCCAGCAGCCACAGCAGCGCGACCCAGCCGACCATCAGCTTGGCCGCCGCCTTCGCACGATCACCGCGCGACCACTCGAGTTCCTTGCCCGTCATGGCAATCCCCCTCCCCCTCAGAAGAACGCCCGACCCCCTTGGCCGGTTCCCACTCTGTGACGCCGGATAGGCTCGGGGGTGTGAACCCAGTCAAGCCAGGAGAGACGCGGCGTACGCCTTGGATCGTAGGGGTGTCCGGCGCCTCCGGCACCCCGTATGCCGCGTCCGTGCTGCGTGCGCTGCTCGCCGCCGGTGAGAGCGTCGACCTGGTGGTCTCCCGTGCCTCGCGGCTCACCCTCCTCGACGAGACGGGGATCTCGTTCCGGGACGCGCACTGGCGCGAGGACCTGCGGGAATGGCTGGCCCGGGGGGCCGACGGCAAGCCCGGCACCTTCGACGTCGACACCGACGCCGTACGGTACTGGCCCGCCGGGGACCTGGCCGCCGGGCCGTCCTCGGGGTCGTATCCGAGCAAGGGGATGCTGATCGTCCCCGCTTCCACCGCCTGCGTCGCCGGAGTCGCCCTCGGCCTCTCGAAGGACCTGCTGCAGCGGGCCGCGAGCGTGACGCTGAAGGAGCGGCGGCCGCTGGTCGTGGCCGTACGGGAGACTCCCCTGAACGGGCAGACCCTCCGGCACCTCGTCGCGCTCGACGACGCCGGCGCGAGCGTGGTCCCGGCCTCGCCGGGCTTCTACGCGGGCGCCACCCACATCCAGGACCTGGTGGACTTCGTCGCCGGGCGGGTGCTGGACGCGGCGGGTGTCACGCACGACCTGTACCGGCGCTGGCGGGGCGAACTGGGCGGCGGCACGTCGGGTCAGTAGGGCAAGTGGCAGTACGGGCAGTACCTCTCATCACTTCAGGCACTTTTCAGCGGAAGGCTTCGATCCCATGGACGCGGTGGACAGGCAGCTCATCCAGGCCCTGAGGGAGAACGGCCGGGCCTCCTACGCGGAGCTGGGGCGCCTCGTCGGTCTGTCGGGACCCAGCGTCACCGACCGCATCAACCGGCTGGAGGCGGCCGGAGTCATCACCGGTTACCGCGCCACCGTCGACGCCGCCTCGCTCGGCCTCGGCGTCACCGCGCTGATCGGCATCTCGCTGTCCGACGCGGTGGACCACGAGGACGTGGCGCGCCGGCTCAGGGACCTCACCGAGATCGAGGACTGCTGGTTCATCGCGGGCGACGACTCGTACATGCTGAAGGTCCGGGCGCCGGACGTCGACGGTCTGGAGAAGATCATCCGGCGGCTGTCCGGGACCGAGGGGGTCTCCCGGACGCGCACCACGATCGTCCTCTCCACGAAGTGGGAGAACCGGGTCGGCGAGCTGCCCGAAGAGGCGTAGACGTACGGTGGTCGGAGTCGTTCGGGGTGTCGGAGGAAGGTGTGAGCATGGACGTCGGGCTCAAGCGCGAGCTGGAGGACAAGGTCAGGGCCGGTGAGCGGCTGACCCGTGAGGACGGCATCGCGCTGTACGAGTCGGACGACCTGGCCTGGCTGGGCGGTCTCGCGCACGAGGTGCGGACGCGGAAGAACGGCGACGTGGTCCACTTCAACGTCAACCGGCACCTCAACATGACCAACGTGTGCACGGCGTCCTGCGCCTACTGCTCCTTCCAGCGCAAGCCGGGGGAGAAGGATGCGTACACGATGCGCATCGAGGAGGCGGTGAAGCTCGCCAAGGCGATGGAGGGCGAGAACCTCACCGAGCTGCACATCGTCAACGGCCTGCACCCGAACCTGCCGTGGCGTTACTACCCGCGGTCGCTGCGCGAGTTGAAGGCGGCGCTTCCGGACGTCTCCCTGAAGGCCTTCACCGCGACCGAGATCCATCACTTCGAGACGATCTCGGGGCTGTCGGCCTCGGAGATCCTCGACGAGCTGATCGACGCGGGTCTGGAGTCCCTCACCGGCGGTGGCGCGGAGATCTTCGACTGGGAGGTCCGGCAGCACATCGTGGACCACCGCACCCACTGGGAGGACTGGTCCCGCATCCACCGCCTGGCGCACGAGAAGGGTCTGAAGACCCCGAGCACCATGCTGTACGGCCACATCGAGGAACCCCGCCACCGCGTGGACCACGTTCTGCGTCTGCGTGAACTCCAGGACGAGACCGGCGGCTTCCAGGTCTTCATCCCGCTGCGCTACCAGCACGACTTCGTGGACGTGAAGGACGGCAAGGTACGCAACCGCCTCCAGTCCCGCACCCAGATGGCGACCGGCGCCGAGGCACTGAAGACCTTCGCGGTCTCCCGGCTGCTCTTCGACAACGTCCCCCACGTCAAGGTCTTCTGGGTCATGCACGGCGTGCAGACCGCCCAGCTGGCCCTCCAGCACGGCGCGGACGACATGGACGGCTCGGTGGTCGAGTACAAGATCACCCACGACGCGGACAACTACGGCACCCCGAACAAACTCACCCGCGAGGACCTCCTCGACCTCATCCGCGACGCGGGCTTCCGCCCGGTGGAGCGGAACACGCGCTACGAGATCATCCGCGAGTACGACGGCCCGGACGCGGGACGCCGCGAGGCGCCCCAGCCGATGCGGCTCTGAGCGACGACGGAAGGCGGGCCAGGCGTGAAAGCCGACGCCCGGCGGACGCGGTCAGGGGCGGGGGGAACTGCGCGCTCAACCCCCACCGGCCCGCACCCGGGACTGATGGCCGCGCCCCCTTCGCTCACCTCCCGCACCTGCGGGGCACGTGAACGCGGTCAGGGGCGCGGGGAACTGCGCGCTCAACCCCCACCGGCCGGCACCCGGGACCGATGGCCGCGCCCCCTTCGTTCACCGCTGGCACCTGCGGGGCACGTGAACGCGGTCAGGGGCGCGGGGAACTGCGCGCTCAACCCCCACCGGCCCGCACCCGGGACTGATGGCCGGGCCCTCCTTCGTTCACCGCCCGCACCCACGGGTACTCGGCCGGCATGGTGAGTGCCAAGGCACCTGAGGACGCCTACACAGCCGAACCCTTCCTCCCGGACCGTGGCGGCCTGACCGCCCTCCGCAAGGCCGCCGCCGGCTGCCGCGGCTGTCCTCTCCACCGGGACGCCACCCAGACCGTCTTCGGCGAGGGCGACGCACACGCGCGCGTGATGCTCGTGGGGGAGCAGCCCGGTGATCAGGAGGACCGGCAGGGGAAGCCGTTCGTCGGGCCTGCCGGGAAGCTCCTCGACCGGGCGCTCGCGGAGGCCGGGATCGAGCCGGTGGACGCCTACGTCACCAACGCCGTCAAGCACTTCAAGTTCACGCAGGCCGAGCCGCGCAAACGCCGTATCCACAAGGCGCCGAGCCTGCGGGAGATGACGGCCTGCGGACCCTGGCTCGCCAGGGAGCTGGAGCTCGTCGCACCGGAGTTGATCGTCGTGCTCGGCGCCACCGCGGGCAAGGCGCTGCTCGGATCGTCGTTCCGGGTGACGCAGGTGCGCGGGACCGTGCTGGAGGAGGAGATCCACGGCAGGCGGGAGCGGCTCGTGCCGACCGTGCATCCCTCGGCGGTGCTGCGGGCCGAGGACAGGGATGCCGCCTACCGGGGCCTGGTGGCGGACCTGGAGGTGGCGGCTCGGGCGCTCGGGTGACGTACGTGACGCCGGAACCCACTTGAGGCGACGGAGACGTAATGTCTAGCCTCGCCTCATGCCCCTTACCTTCACCCTCGACCCGGCCGTCACCCCCGCCCTCCGCGACGGAATCCTCGACCTGTGGGCCGACGTCTCCAACGCCGGTGGCGCCGTCGGATTCGTCGCGCCGGTGGAGCGGGAGACGATCCGCCCCGAGCTGGTGAAGCACTTCGCGGGCATGGCGGAGGGACGGACACGGCTGCTCGTCGGACACGAGGAGGACGGGCGGGTCGCCGCCACCGCCTTCTTCAGCTTCAACACGCACCGCCTGATGACCCACTGGGTGTGGCTGTACACGGTGATGGTCCACCCCCGTCACCAGGGCCGGGGCCACGGCCGCGACCTCCTCGCGGCGGCGGCCGACGCGGCCCGCACCTTCGACGGCATCGAGGCGATACGACTGACCTGCCGCGGCGGCCTCGGCCTGGAGCGCTTCTACGGCTCCTGCGGCTACAAGGAGGTCGGCCGCATCCCCGACGCCATCCGGGTCGCACCGGGCGACGACCGGGACGACGTGATCATGCTGCTGCCCCTCACCTGACCCGCGTCGAGGACCGGGTGCCCGGCGTGCTTCACTGGACAGTGCCCCTTTGGGGTGTTCAGGCCGTTCGATACGGATACGGAAGAGTGGATTGACATGCTCCGCTACACACTGATGCGCCTCGGGATCCTGGTGGGCTGCCTCGTGGTCGTCTGGGGCCTCGTCTACTCCGGCCTCGCCCCGCGCGGTCTGGGCGACTCCAACGGCATGTGGATCGTCCTGCTCTCCCTGCTGCTCTCGGCCCCCATCAGCTTCGTGGTCCTGCGCAAGGAACGCGACCGCGCCTCCATCCAGGTCGTGCAGCGGGTCGACCGCATGAAGGCCAACCTGGAGGCCAACCGCAGCCAGGAGGACGAGGCCGCCGACGAGGCCGCCGCCCCCTCCCAGGGCCAGGCCCCGCAGACCTCCTGACGTCAACGCCCCTGCTGCCGTGCCCGCGTGACCGTACGCTTTGGGCATGGGTGTCGTGAAGAGCAAGCGCATGCCGCGTGCGGTGCGGGAGCAGCAGATGCTGGACGCCGCCGTGGAGATCTTCGGGCAGCGCGGGTACATGGCCGCCTCGATGGACGAGATCGCCGAACTCGCCGGTGTCTCCAAGCCGTTGGTCTACCTGTACCTGAACTCGAAGGAAGACCTCTTCACCGCGTGCATCCGCCGGGAGGCGGCCGCGCTCACCGAGGCCGTGCGGACGGGCGTGCGGACGGACCTGCCCGCGGACCGTCAGCTCTGGGACGGACTGCTGGCGTTCTTCACGCACACCTCGCAGAACCCGCCTGCCTGGTCCGTGCTGCATCTCCAGGCCCGTATCCACGGTGAGGCGTTCGCCGCCGAGGTCACCGCGATGCGCGAGGAGATCGTCGCGTTCGTGACCCATCTGATCGTGGTCGCGGCCCGCGAGGCGCACCGCGATCCCGATCTGCCCGAGCGTGAGGTCGCCGGCCTCGCCGAGGCGCTCGTCGGCGCCGCCGAGTCCCTCGCCGCCTGGGCCAACGCGACCGAGGGCGTGACGGCGAGGCAGTCCGCGGCGACCCTGATGAACTTCGCGTGGGCCGGACTCGGCAACCTCATGGAGGGCCGGCCGTGGACCCTCCAGGACACGACGTCCGGGAGCGCACCGCTTCAGGTCAGCTGACAGCGCCTTCCGGATCGTGCCCGGGCAGCGCGTACACGCCCCCGCTCACATGCACGCGGTCCCCGCCGCACAGCTCGAACCGCTCTCCGTCCGCCGCGTACGTCACCGTGCCCGGCAGCAGCACCGGCGCCCTGAACTCGGCGCGTACCAGCACCGCTTGAGGTGTGCCGTGCGCCGCCAGACAGCGGGCTGCCGTCCACATGCCGTGCGCGATGGCCCTCTTGAAGCCGAAGAGGCGGGCCGTGAGCGGGTGCAGGTGGATCGGGTTGCGGTCGCCGGACGCGGCGGCGTAACGGCGTCCGATGTCCCCGGCCAGCCGCCACTCGGCGACCCCGGGCAGCGGCCCGTGCTTCTCCCGCTCCCGTTCGCCGCCCGTCTTCTCCGTGCGGTGCCGCGCCAGATAGGTGCTCACCGACTCCCAGACGACGTCCTCACCCACCCGCAGCTCGGTCACGACCGCGACCTCCGTGCCGCGCCGGTGCGGCGCCAACCCGTCGACGTGGACGGTGAGTTCGTACTCGCCCGACGCGGCCAGCTCCCGGTACCGGGTGATCTCGATCGACGTGTGGACCAGCCCGAGCAGCGGCAGCGGGAAGTCCCGCCCGCTCATCAGCCTCATGGCCAGGGGGAAGCCCAGCACATGCGGATACGTCACCGGAAGCGCGTCCTCCCCGGTCGGGAAGCCGCACACCCGCTCGTAGGCGGCCAGCCGCGCGAGGTCCACCCGCAGCCCGGGCAGCACCAGCCGGGTCCGGGGGAAGGCCGAGGTCGCGGCGGGCCGCTTGAAGGGGGAGCGTAGAGCGCCCGCGGCCAGGAGGGGGACGAGGGAGGGGGACCGGGTGAGGACGGTCCGGGGACCATCGGAGCCCGGCCCCGCGGACCCCGAGCCCGCGGCGCGTCCGCCCTCGCCGTTCGACCCCTCGGCCTGTGTGTCGTCCGCGTACATCCCCACTACGCCCCCAGCAAGCTCTGGCCGCACACCCGCACGACCTGCCCGTTCACCGCGCCGGACGCCGGATGCGCCAGCCACGCCGTCGTCTCGGCCACGTCGACGGGCAGCCCGCCCTGTCCGAGGGAGTTCATCCGCCGCCCCGCCTCCCGGATGAACAGCGGGATCGCCGCCGTCATCTCCGTCTCGATGAACCCCGGGGCGACCGCGTTCACCGTGACCCCGTGGTCGTCCAGTGCCCGGGGTGCCAGGGAGCGCACCAGCCCGACGACACCGGCCTTGCTCGCGCCGTAGTTCGTCTGTCCGGCGTTCCCGGCGAGCCCCGCGATGGACGCGGTGGCGACGATCCGCCCGCCCCGCCGCAGCGTGCCCGTCTCCAGCAGCGCGTCCGTCGTGCGCAGCACGCTCGCGAGGTTCACGTCGAGCACCGAACTCCAGCGTTCCGCGGGCATGTTGACCAGTCGCCGGTCCCGGGTGATGCCCGCGTTGTGGACCAGTACGTCCAGCCCGTCCGGCAACGCCTGAGCGATCCGCGCGCCCGCGTCCGGGGCCGTGATGTCCAGCGCGAGGGCACTGCCCCCGAGCCGCGCGGCCAGCCTCTCGGCATCCTCCGACGCCCCCGGCACATCGAGTACGACCACCCGCGCCCCGTCCCTCGCCAGCGTCTCGGCGACCGCCGCACCGATGCCCCGCGCACCGCCGGTCACCAGGGCCGTCCGTCCGGCGAGGGGGTGGGACCAGTCGACGTCGGCCTCCTGGGCCTGCCCGATCTCGATCACCTGACCGCTGACGTACGCCGACCTGGGGGAGAGCAGGAAACGCAGGGTCGACTCGGCCGCGGACGCGTCTCTCAGCCGTACGAGATTGACCGTTCTGCCCCGCCCGATCTCCTTGCCGAGCGAGCGGGTGAACCCCTCCAACGCCTGCTGGGCGGCGGCCTGGTGGTGGTCGGCGGGATCGAGCGGCGCCCCGAGGACGACGACCCGCCCGCTCGCGGCGACCGACCGCACGACCGGGTGCAGAGCGGCATGCACCTCGGCGAATCCCTCGACGTCCCGGACACCGGTGGCGTCGAGGAGGACCGCGGCGGGCGTGTCCGACGGGGCGGGGATTTCCAGGCCGGACAGCTCCGACTTGCCCGCCGTGAGCAGCAGTACCCCGCCCTCGAACTCCGGTGCCTCCCGCGACCACCGCCGCAGCACCGCCGGCTGGGGAAGCCCGAGGCGGCTGGTGAGGAACCGACCCGGCGCGGTGCCGGTGAAGCTCAGATAGCGGTCGGCCATGTCCATCTCCCGGGTCGGTCGCAAAGTCCTTACTCTGGAGTAAGGTTACCGTAGGTAAGTCGATTTTCCGAGGTGAGGAGCTGGTGGAGATGAGCCCCCTGAATCCGCCGGTCGCCAGGCGCGTGGCGATCGTCGCCGGTACCCGCGTCCCCTTCGCCCGCGCGGACGGCCCGTACGCCACCGCCTCGAACCAGGAGATGCTCACCGCCGCCCTCGACGCCCTCGTCGAGCGCCATGGGCTCCAGGAGCCGGGCGCCGTGGGGGAGTTCGTCGCCGGTGCCGTGCTCAAGCACGCCCGCGACTTCAACCTCGCCCGCGAGACGGTCCTCGGCTCGAAGCTGGACCCGCGCACTCCGGCGTACGACATCCAGCAGGCCTGTGGGACCGGTCTCCAGGCCGTCATCGCCGCCGCCAACAAGATCGCCCTGGGCCAGACGGAGTCGGCGATCGCGGGCGGCGCGGACACCGCGAGCGACGCGCCCCTCGGCGTCAACGACGACCTGCGCCGCATCCTGCTGGAGGCCCGGCGCGCGAAATCGGCGGGCGGCCGCATCAAGGCGCTCGCGCGCATCCGCCCCACCCACCTCGTGCCCGACATCCCGCGCAACGCCGAACCCCGCACCGGTCTGTCGATGGGGGAGCACGCGGCCGTCACCGCCCGCGCGTGGGGCGTGACGCGCGAGGCGCAGGACGAGCTGGCGGCGACGAGTCACCAGCGGCTGGCGGCGGCGTACGAGCGGGATTTCTTCCGGGACCTGGTGGTCCCCTTCCGGGGCCTGGCCCGCGACCAGAACCTCCGCCCCGACTCGACGGCCGGGAAACTCGCCGGGCTCAAGCCGGTGTTCGGCCTCAAGGACCCCGCCCCGACCATGACGGCCGGGAACTCGACCCCGCTGACGGACGGCGCGGCGGTCGTGCTGCTCGCGTCGGAGGAGTGGGCCGAGGCGCGCGGCCTCGAAGTGCTGGCGTACCTCACGGCGTACGAGACGGCGGCCGTGGACTTCGTGCGAGGGGATGTCGCACAGGGCGAGGACGGGCTGCTCATGGCCCCCGCCCACGCCGTCCCCCGGATGCTGGAGCGGGCCGGGCTCGGCATGGATGACTTCGACCTGGTCGAGATCCACGAGGCCTTCGCCTCCCAGGTCCTGGCGACCCTCGCGGCCTGGGAGAAGCGGGGTCTGGCCCCGGTGGACCGGGGCCGGCTCAACGTCACCGGTTCCTCCCTCGCCACCGGGCATCCCTTCGCGGCGACCGGTGCGAGGATCGTGGCCACGCTCGCGAAGCTGCTGTCCGAGCGGGAGGGCCCGGGGCGCGGCCTGATCTCGGTGTGCGCGGCGGGCGGGCAAGGGGTCACGGCGATTCTGGAGCGCCCGTAGGACCAGATAGCTGACAAAGTCTCACTTTGCGGTCGAGACTGCACAGTCCCGGCTCCGGACCATCGACGAACCCGCACAGGCTCATCACTTGAGCCACTTAGGATCACCGTCCTAACCCCTGGTAACCCATCCCGGCGCACTCGCGGGTGAACGCCCCGGTACGTCCCCTGCGTACCTCATGCAGCGGAGCGGTACCGAGCTGCACGTCCCAGGAGCTGACCATGTCCCTCTCGTACGTGTCCGGCCACGACTACGACGGCGCACCCGTGCTCGTGGAACCAGAGATCGTGCGGCTGGACGGTGAGGTCCGCGAGGTGTCGGTGCCGCCGCTGGTCCCGCCGGTGACCCACGGCTCGCTCGCCGACCTGCCGTTCGACAACGCCGAGGCGGCGCCGGAACAGCGGGTGATGAGCCGCCGTACCGACGACGGCCACTGGGTCGACCTCACGGCGGCCGAGTTCGCCCAGCAGGTGCTGGCCGTGGCGAAGGGCCTGATCTCCGAGGGCCTGATGCCGGGCGACCGGGTCGCGATCATGGCGCGCACGACGTACGAGTGGACGCTGCTGGACTTCGCCGCCTGGGCCGCGGGTCTGGTGACGGTCCCCGTCTACCCCACGTCCTCCGTCTTCCAGACCCGGTTCATCCTCCAGGACTCCGGCGCGGTCGCCCTGGTGACGGAGACGGCCGCCCAGGCCGCCGCCCTCGGCCCCGAGCTCAGCCGGCTCCCCGACCTGCGCCACATGTGGATCATGGAGAAGGGGCATGTGGAGCGCCTGGGAGAGCTCGGCCAGGCCGTCCCCGAGCAGGAGATCGGCGTACGGCGGGGCATGCTCGGCCCGGGCACGGTCGCCACCGTCGTCTACACCTCCGGCACCACCGGCCGCCCCAAGGGCTGTGTGCTCAGCCACGGCAACTTCCTCTCCGAGATCGACAACGCGATCGAACTCCTCTACCCGGTCTTCAAGTCGAAGTCGGACGACACCGACCTGGCGACCCTGCTCTTCCTGCCCATCTCGCACGTCTTCGGCCGCATGGTCGCCATCGCCTGCGTCCGCGCCCGCGTCCGCCTCGGCCACGCGCCGAGCCTCCAGGCCGACGACCTGCTGGCCGACCTGGCCAGCTTCAAGCCGACCTTCCTGCTCGTGATCCCGTACATGCTGGAGAAGGTCTTCAACAACGCCCGCGCCAAGGCGGAGAGCGGCGGCCGGGTCACCGTCTTCGACCGCGCGACCAACGTCGCCGTGCGCTACGGCGAGGCGACGGAGGCCCGCCACGCCGGCACCGGCTCCGGCCCCGGCACGGCCCTGAAGGCGGCCCGCACCTTCTACGACCCGCTGGTGTACCGCCGTATCCGCAACGCCATGGGCGGCAGGATCCGGCACATCATCTCCGGCGGCTCCCCGCTCGGCCGCCGCCTCGCGGCCTTCTACGCGGGCGCGGGCATGGAGATCTACGAGGGCTACGGCCTGACGGAGTCGACGGGCGCGGCCACGGTGACACCCCCGCTCAAGTCCCGCCTGGGCACGGTGGGCTGGCCGCTGCCCGGCACGCGGGTGCGCATCGCGGCGGACGGCGAGATCCTGCTGAACGGCGGTCAGGTGTTCCGCGGCTACTGGGACCCGTACGGCGAGGGGGTGGCCCCCGCCTCCGCCGACGGCTGGTTCCCGACCGGTGACATCGGACAGCTGGACGACGAGGGCTATCTGACGATCACGGGCCGCAAGAAGGAGATCCTGATCACGGCAGGCGGCAAGAACGTGGCCCCGGCCCCGCTGGAGAACTGGCTGCGTTCCCACCCCCTGATCTCGCAGTGCATGGTCCTCGGCGACCGCCGCCCCTACATCTCGGCCCTGATCAGCCTCGACATGGACGGCGTCAACCACTGGCGCCAGATGAACGGCAAGCACCCCGTCCCCGCCGAACTGCTCGTCAACGACGAGGAGTTGAGGCAGGTTCTGCAACGCGCTGTGGACGAGGCGAACAAGATGGTCTCCCGCCCCGAGTCCATCCGCCGCTTCACCGTCCTGCCGACCGACCTCACCGAGGCGGCCGGCCATCTGACCCCGTCGATGAAACTGCGCCGGGAGGTCGTCATGCGGGACTTCGCGGGGGAGATCGAGGGGCTGTACGTGAGGGAGTGACCCGTCAGCAGCGGTGTACGTCCTTCGTCAGCACCCCCTGCTCGGTGGCGAGCGTGTGGTCGTAGCACGTGCCGGGCCCGCTCAGCCGGTACCGCTCACTCGTCGTCGCGACCGCGTGCCGGTCCTCCCGGGCCACGCCGAGCGTGAAGGTGGCGTCGCCCTGATAGGTGTCGTCGATGCGGGTGGCGCCGAGGCGGGCGCGGTCGGCGAGGGACATGACGACCCGCAGACGGTTCGCGCTGTCGATGGTGGAGCGGCCGTCGAGGCTGTAGGTGCGGTCGGCGCGGGTCAAGTGGCCGTTGGACGTGACGAGTTGGCGATCGGTCCAGGTGCCGGTCTGGTTGTCCGTGTTCTCGTCGGGCGTCCACTGGTGGTCGATCGCCGTGGTCAGGGTCCGCTCGACGGTGGTGGTGACCCGGCCGTGCGAGGTGTTCAGATACCCGCTGACCTTCAGGTGGTCCCGGCCGGAGGTCACCAGGTGCCGCAGCGAGTCGTCGGTGAAGGTGCTGCCCACCGCGGGAGCGTCCTTCTCGTACGACGTCATGGCCCCCGTCACCACCGACTTGTGGGCGTCCTGCCACACCAGGACGTCGGTCGGCGCGCTCCACCCGGTCTGCCCGGCCGGCACTCCGGCCACCTCGACGTCCACGGTGTGCGCCTTGCCGTCGTTGAGCAGCCCCGCGAACGGGGTCAGGTCGAAGGTGAGCGGACGTACGTCGAAGGCGGTCGGGGAGGGAATCACCGACCACAGGTAGGGCGACCAGCCGCCGGTCCACACGTTCGGGTAGGGCGAGGCGATCCCCGCGACCTTCCCGTCCACGCTCACCCGCACCTCGCGGTATGGCCCGGCGTCCCCACCCTGGCAGGAGTACGACGCGTCCGGGGTCGTGGCCGAGTACCAGAACTCCTCACACCCGCCGCCCGAGCCGGTGGCGTACACCTCGGCGAGGACGCGCTCGGAGTTGCGGGGGACGGTGAGGGAGGCGCCCGTGGTGACGCTGTCGCCGTTGCTGAGGGGGATGACCTGGTCGGGAGCGTCCGCGCCGCGGTGGTGCACCGAAGCGTAGAAGGTGAGCGTCACCTTGACGTCGAGGACGCCGGTGTAGGTGTCGTTGACGACGTTGCCGATGAGCATGTCGACGGACTGCGCGCTGCTCAGCGTCTTCTCGTACTCGGTGACGTCCTTCTGGACGGACCAGTTGATCCCGTCCTGCGAGGGCTCGGGCGTCGAGGTCCGGAAGACCTGCACCCCGCCGATGTCCAGATAGCCGAGCCGGTCGTACTGCCGCCCCTTCACGCTGCCGTCCATCCGCAGCACGACCTTCGACCACCGGCCGGGCGTGCCGCAGCCGGTCGGAGGCGTGTACGTCCCCGTGTACGGCGTGAAGTCCTTGAACTGCGCCTGCGCAACGGTGACTTCGCAGGCTTTGGTGTGCGGGGTGCTGATCGGCGGGGCGGCGGTGACGGGGTCGTGGTAGTCGGTGCCGAACTCGACGGGCACGGGGGTGTCGGCAACCGCCGTGCCCGCCGCGAGGGTCAGCGAAGCGAGGGCGGCGGTGAGGAGGGCGGCGGTGCGCCGCGGGACGTGGGGGAGAGGTCGTCTCATGCGGCGCAGTGAACCCGCGTACCCCGCGCGTGACCAGAGGACCTGAGGAGGTCTTGACCAATTCCGGCCAGATCGCTGACCTGGTACCCGGTACTTGGCACAACCATTACCCGCCGCGGCGAGTCTCCTCCTGGCCCAACCCTTGATCACCGCAGGAGACCCATGTCCACCCGAAGAACCTTCCGCCTGGCACTGGCCACGGCCACGGCCGTGTCCCTGACCGGCGGACTGCTGCTCACCCTCTCCCTGAGCACCGCGAGCGCGGCCACCCCGGCGAAGTACGCCGACGACTTCAACGGCGACGGTTACCGCGACTACGCCGTCCCCGGCCTCGGCGGTGACCTCGCCGTGACCTACGGGACGGCCACCGGCACCGGCACCACCACCAAGACGTTCACCCAGTCCAGCGCGGGTGTCCCGGGCACCGCCGGTGACGCGGGTGGCTACGGGGACGCGTTCGGCGAGGACATCGCCACGGCCGACCTCAACCGCGACGGCTACGCCGACCTCGCCGTCGCCGACTTCACCGAGAAGGTGGGCGGCAAGGCGGGCTCCGGCGCGGTCACCGTCCTGTGGGGCAGGAAGACCGGCCTCACGGGTACCGACGCCACCCGCCTCAAGGTCACCGCCCGCTCCGACCAGGGCTTCGGGAAGGCGATAGAGGCCGGTGACTTCAACGGCGACGGCAAGGCCGACCTGGCCATCGCCGACGCCATCGACTCCGTCTACGTCTACCGCGGCGGCTTCACCAAGTCCGGCACGACGGGCAAGGTCACCAAGCACACCCGCGACGACATCCTCGAGCCCACCGGCCTGGTCGCCGGCAAGGTCACCAAGGACAAGGCGACCGATCTCTATCTCCTGGGCCAGGGCTACCACAGCGACAAGATGACCCAGGACGCGTGGTTCCTGCGGGGCGGCTCCACCATCAGGTCCGGCAAGGTCACCGTCGTCAA
This sequence comes from Streptomyces sp. NPDC005402, assembly GCF_040606575.1. Classification (NCBI taxonomy): domain Bacteria; kingdom Bacillati; phylum Actinomycetota; class Actinomycetes; order Kitasatosporales; family Streptomycetaceae; genus Streptomyces; species Streptomyces sp. NPDC005402. The sequence continues at coordinate 479,403 of NZ_JBEXFB010000003.1, read as the reverse complement.
CGCCTCGACCCCCGACTACAGCCCCACCGGCGTCGTCGCCGACTTCGACAAGGACGGCTACGGCGACCTCGCGGTCAGCGACACCCGGTACAACAAGAACGCGGGCTCGGTGGTCGTCTGGCGCGGCGGCAGCACCGGCCCCACGACCAAGTACCGGCTCACGCAGTCCACTTCGGGCGTCGCCACGGCCGCCACGACACGCGAGTACTTCGGCGCCGACCTCTCCGCCGGGGACACCAACGGCGACGGCTACCAGGACCTGGCGGTCGGCGTGCCCTACGAGAAGGTCGGCACGGTGAAGGACGCGGGCGGCGTCCACGTCCTGCGCGGCGGAAAGTCCGGCCTGACCGGCAAGAACTCCCAGTGGTTCACGCGCGCGAGCGCGGGCGTCCCCGGGAGCCCGGGCCAGTACGAGAACTTCGGCTCCCTCGTCCGCCTGCGCGACATCGACCGCGACGGCGACAAGGACCTGCTGGTGTCGAGCGACTACTACGACCCGGGTGTGCTGCTTCCCGGCACGGGTTCCGGCATCACAGGGACCGGCGCCCGGGACCTGAACGTGGTGGCCGCGTTCCCGCAGTAGGGGAGAGAAAGGCCGACCAGGCCGTGGGGGAGAGGGTGAGGTGAGGGCCGGTGGGGTTCTTGGAGTCGCGGAGGCGGATGGTGTGGGCTGTTACGGCGACTTCGAGGCACTGGCCGCCCTCGCCGCTGCTGTAGCTCGACTTGAACCAGTTCAGCTTCTCTATGGTCATCGCTCTTCCAACATCTTCTCGATGAAGTCCAGGGACTCGTGCGGGTTGAGGGCCTGAGCTCGGATGATCCCATAGCGGGCGGCGAGGATGCGTACCTCTTCCCGGCCGGTGATCAGCCGTGGGTACCCCTGACTCTCCATGTACACCACTTGCTCCTTGCCCTTGGGGGTGAGCAGGGTGAACGAGTTGTCCAGGCAGGGGTGTTCGTCCCGCCCCGTCGGCATCACCTGAAGCTGCACATTGCGCATCCGCCCGATGTGCAGCAGCCGTCGAAGCTGACCCGCGTGCACGGCGGGGCCGCCGATCGGCCGTTCCAGTACAGCCTGTTCGAGGACGAAGCTGCATTCCGGCGGCGGCCACTTCTCGAAGAGCTGCTGACGGGAGAGCCGGTCGGCGACACGCTTCTCGATGGTCTCCTCGTCGAGCGGTGGGTGGCGTTGCGTGAACACGGCCCGGGCGTAGTCCTCGGTCTGGAGCAGGCCCAGCACACCCATCGTGCTGTAGTCGTAGAGGGACACCGCCTCCGCCTCCAGCCCGGCGTAGCTCCTGTACCACTCCGGATGCCGGGTCCGGGTCTTCGCCATCGCCTCCTCGACCTCGGGGAGGACCTCCTTCAACAGGCCCCCGGCGTCAAGGAGTTCGTCCGCCTTGATCAGGACCTCGGGCCGAAGTGTCCGCACGCCCCTCTCCATGGAGGAGACCGCGTCCGGGCCGTATCCCACCAACTCCCCGAACTCCTTCTGCGTCAGCCCCTTCCGCTCCCGCAGCAGCTTCACCATCTTGCCCAGCGCGACGAACAACCCCGCCGTACCGTCCGCCTCCGCAGGCGTCTCCGGCCTCCGCTCACCCACGTGCCTCACCCCTCCCACGCGACAACCCGTACACCGAACCGACCGCACCCGTACAGCTACTCAGCGTCGCCGAGTCGCACCTGGTCAGCGTAGAGAGAACCCAGCACGCTCAGTGACGTGAACGCCGAAATCTCCACCCCGACCGACGAACTGACCCAGCGTCTGAGCGCCACCCCGCGAGGCGCCCGCCTGGCCCGCCGACTCACGGCCACCCAGCTCGCGGAATGGGGCCACCCCCACGACACCGACGTGAACGACACCGCGCAGCACCTCGTCGCCGAGCTCGCCGCCAACGCGGTGACCCACGGCCGCGTACCCGGAAGGGACTTCGAGCTGCGCCTCCTCCGGCTCCCGGAGAACACGCTCCGTATCGAGGTGAGCGACGCGCGAGGCGACCGGCGGCTCCGGTACATCAACGATGAGGACGGCGAACACGGCCGCGGCCTGATCCTCGTCACCCTCCTCGCCGACACCTGGGGCGTCACGGAGCGGGACGTCGGCAAGACGGTGTGGGCCGAGATCGGACTCGGGTGACGAGGGGGGCTCCGGACACAGCGTGCGCGCTGGGATGCGGGGAAAGGAGTGGTGACGAGATGAGGAGATCCATGCCTGAGCGGCGGCTTCACGGATGTTTGGGAACGGTGCTGGGGCTTGCTCTCGCGGTGCTCACCGCCATGCTTCTCGGTAGAGCGCTGAGCGCCTGCGACGCCGGCGTCAACGGTGCGGCGAACGGTACGTTCCTCATCGTTCTTTTCATCCCGTCCCTCTGGGGCCTTCTGACCCTGAGTTGGGTGATGGTGGGAGTTGTCCTGGGGAGACTGGCCCTCCTCCATGCACTCGCCCTCACGGTGGTGCTCCCCGCTCTGTGCTGGTGTGCTGTCTCCTTCTTCTGGGGCGGTGCCACGTACGAATGCCCCAGCGGCGTACCACCGTGGTGGCCCGGCATCCTCCCCGCTCCCGGATTCTGAGCTGTCCTCCACACCCCTTGACTTCTCAAGACCCCCGCGCGACGTTCCGGACCTCTTCGTCCATACCAACCGCAGGGGGGACCCGACCATGAGCGTGACTCGAAGACACCTGCTGGCCGCTGGTGCCGGGGCGGCCGTCGCCGCCGGGGTGCAACAGGGCGCGAGCGCCGCCGACCTGCCGACCATCGGGACGTACGACGTCGTGGTCATCGGCTCCGGCGCCGCCGGCATGACCGCCGCGCTCGCCGCCGCCAAGCAGGGCCTGAGCACCGTGGTGCTCGAGAAGGCGCCCACCTTCGGCGGATCCGCCGCCCGTTCCGGAGCCGGGATCTGGATCCCCAACAATCCCGTCATCCTCGCCGCCGGTGTCCCGGACACCCCCGCCAAGGCGGCGGCCTACCTCGCCGCCGTCGTAGGGCCGGACGTCCCCGCCGCCCGGCAGCAGGCCTTCCTCCGGCACGGACCCGCCATGATCTCCTTCGTCATGGCCAACAGCCCTCTCCGCTTCCGCTGGATGGAGGGGTACAGCGACTACTACCCGGAGCTCCCGGGCGGCCTTCCGAACGGCCGCTCCATCGAGCCCGACCAGCTCGACGGCACCATCCTCGGCGCCGAACTCGCCCACCTGAACCCGCCGTACCTCGAAGTCCCGGCCGGACTGGTCGTGTTCAGCGCCGACTACAAGTGGCTCGCCCTGTCCGCCGTGAGCGTCAAGGGCGCCGCCGTCGCCGCCGAGTGCTTGGCGCGCGGCACGAAGGCGGCTCTGCTCGGGCAGACGCCGCTCACCATGGGACAGTCACTGGCGGCCGGGCTGCGGAAGGGACTCCAGGGCGCCTCAGTCGCCGTACGCCTCAACACGCCCCTCACCGAGCTCTACGTCGAGAAGGGCGCCGTCGCCGGAGCGGTGACCCCCGCCGGACTCTTCCGTGCCCGCCGGGGCGTGATCGTCGGCTCGGGCGGCTTCGAGCACAACGCGGCGATGCGGGCGCAGTACCAGCGACAGCCCATCGGCACGGAGTGGACGGTCGGCGCGAAGGAGAACACCGGGGACGGCATCCGGGCGGGCCAACGGGTCGGCGCAGACCTGGCGTTGATGGACGACGCCTGGTGGGGACCGGCCATCCCGCTCCCCGGCGACCCGTACTTCTGTCTCGCCGAACGCACCCTCCCCGGCGGGCTCGTCGTGAACGCGGCCGGCCGGCGGTTCGTCAACGAGGCCGCCCCCTACAGCGACGTCGTCCACACCATGTACGACCGCAACCCGAGCGACCCCGACATCCCGTCCTGGCTGATCGTCGACCAGAACTACCGCAACCGGTACCTCTTCAAGGACATCGCGCCGACCTTCGTCCTCCCCGACGACTGGTACGGCTCGGGCGCCGCGCACAAGGCCTGGACGGTCGACGCCCTCGCCGCGTCGATCGGCGTCCCGGCCGGGGCCCTGCGCGCCACCGTCGACCGCTTCAACTCCCTTGCCGTCAAGGGCGACGACCCGGACTTCGGACGCGGTGACAGCGCCTACGACCACTACTACACGGACCCGTCCGTCCTCCCGAATTCCTGCCTGGCCCCGCTCTGGCTGCCCCCGTACTACGCCTTCCGGCTCGTCCCGGGAGACCTGGGGACCAAGGGCGGCCTGGTGACCGACGCCCGCGCCCGCGTCCTGCGGCCCGACGGCTCCGTCGTCCCCGGCCTGTACGCCGCCGGGAACGCCAGCGCGGCCGTCATGGGCCACAGTTACGCGGGCGCGGGCTCGACGATCGGGCCCGCGATGACGTTCGGGTACATCGCGGCCCGGGACATCGCCGGGGTGCTCCAGGCCGGTCAAGCCAGCAGGACCTCGCCGGTGATTGCTCCGGCCAGCACCACATAAACGGTGCACGCCATGTAGTTCAGCACGGCCGTGGCTTTGGTCGAGTCGACAAGACGTGCGTGAAAGAAGCCCGCCAGAACTCCGATGCATCCGTAAAGGATGACCTCCATCAGAACGTTGATCGCACCAAGGATCGCCATCTGTAATCCCGGGTTCTCCGCGCTTCCGATGAACTGCGGGAGCACCGCAAGGAAAAAGAGAATGATCTTCGGATTCGTGATGCTGACCAAGATGCCTCGCAGATACCAGCGACCCGCCGGAACATCACTGTGCCCACTGATCGCACGACGTGCGTGACGCATCGTGACGTACGCCAACCACAGCAGATACACCGCACCAAAAATCCTGATCGCATTCAGGACCGATGGGTGTGATCGGGCGATTTCCCCCATTCCGGCGACGACGGCGGTGGCGTAGACGCTCATGCCGGTTCCGATGCCGAGGATGGCCTTCACCGCGGACCGGCGACCGCCTTCGAGGCCCACGGCGAGCATGTAGGCCATATCGGGCCCGGGGGGACCGAGGAAGAGCAGGATCACTCCCACATAGCCCGGCAGCACCGTCCAATCCACCATCGTCAGCGACCTCCAGCCTTGGTGGGGCATACGGGAACCGCGCCGGCCTTGGGGGGTGGCATGCGATCTTCCGGTCGAGGCGGAACCACCTAAGATGGTTCCATCGTACACACGTGGCTCCTGGTGGGCACGGGCGATCTTGCAGAGGGCTGAATGTGATCGGCAGTTTCCTCGCGCCCGTGTTTCCGGAGTCAGGCAGCCGTGGCTCTTTCGGTGACGGCTGCGCGGATGACCGATCTGCGTGTCGGGGAGAGTCGGCGGGATCGGTTCCCGCCTTGACGGCGTAGCGGTGAGGGTCTGCGGTCAGCTCTCCGCACATATGAGCAGGATGATGAGATTCGATTAACGGTGAACGGCGATCGGACAGGGCGGTCAGTCGGCGCGGGTCGACTTGTTGCGCTTGTTGGCGAGAAAGCGTGCCTTTTTCTCACGATTCCCGCACGTGTTCATGTCGCACCATCTGCGGGTGTGCCCGCGGCTGGTGTCGACGAACGCGGCTCGACACGTCGGCGACGCGCACAACGAGATCTTTCCCTCGAGTTCTCCTGCGAGGAGGCTGATCGCGTCGGCGGCGATCACGCTGAGCGCGTCGTCCACGGAAGCCGAACCCAGCCGCCACTCCCGGCTGCCGCTCGGCGTCAAGATCGCGGAGGCCTGGCCGTGAGCACTGCACTCATTGATGACCTTGACAGCCGAAGGGGGCATCGGGTCCTGGTTCGCGACCGCGGTGGCAGCTGCGTGGATCGATTCCCGCAGCTCCCGGGCGTGGGCGAGCTGGGCCTGGCTGCACGAGTCGACGGCGAGTCCGTTGTCCGACAGCCAGTCCGCGAGCCGGGAGGGCACAGGAATGCGCTCCAGCGCCTCGCCGTAACGCTCCGAAAGGGTTCCCGTGAAGCGGGTCGCCAGCACCTTGCCGGTACGGAACTCGGGGAAATGCACCACAGCCATGAAACCACCTCAGCCGGTTGCCTCCTGCAGTGCCAGCATACGAGAACCTGCACAGGTGGTTCCACGCGTGTCGGCTCTGGGGCCGACGCGATGCTCCGGTAGCCCCTGACGGATGCACGGTGGGCTGAGCGTCAGTCGCGGCGGGCGATCAGAGCCGCCTGATGCGACACCTCCTCGGGGCCGGGTTCGCGCACTGTCCGCGAGACGAGCGTGAACCCGGCCGCCCGGAGCAAGTCGATGATCTGCTCCGGCTGCCGCCTCAGGAAGGTGAGCGCGACGGGGCGCCCCCAGGGCCGGTCGTGGTGCCGGTCCTGGTCGCCGGCCTGGAAGGCGACGAGGAGGTGCCCGCCCGGCGCCAGTACACGGTGGAACTCGGCGAACAGGCGCGGGAGTTCGTCCACCGGGGTGTGGATGGACGAGTACCAGGACACCGCACCGGCGAGCGCCCCGTCGGGAAGATCCAGTTCCAGCATCGAGCCCCGCTCGAACCGCAGCCCCGGGTTCTCCCGGCGGGCGATGGCCAGCATCGACTCCGACAGGTCGAGCCCGAAGACGGACAGCCCCAGGGAGGCCAGGTGTCCGGTGAGCCGCCCGGGCCCGCAGCCCAGGTCGGCCACCGTCCCGCCGCCGCCCACGAGTTCGGCGAACCCGGCGATCACCGCCCGGTCCAGGGGCGCTTCGGCGAGCCCGTCCCGGAACTGGGCGGCGTAGTCCTCGGCGACGCTGTCGTAGAACGTGCGGGTGGCGGTCACGAAGTCGGTGTCGGTCATGGCCGCGTACCCTAGCGGCCCCCACTGACACTCACCCCACACCGGCCGCCCGCAGTACGGCAGTTGTGGCCGCCGCCCCCAGCACCACCACCACGAACGGCGCCCTGCGCCACGCCAGCACGGCCCCCACCAGCACCCCGGTCGGCCGCGCCCACCCCGCGAACCCGCCGCCCTCCGTCAGCGCACCCGTCGCCAGCAACGCCACCAGCAGGGCGATCGCTCCGGCCGACAGCAGTTCCTGGACCCGCGGCGGGATGTCGACCCGCCCGTGCAGCACCGGCCCGACCAGCCGGAAGGCGTACGTCCCCACCGCCAGCGCCAGAATCATGACGACCGTCGCGCTCACACCGGCCTCCTGCCGCCGTGGACGACCAGGCCCGCCAGCGCCACCAGCACCGGCACTCCCGCCGGGACCGCGGGGGTGACCGCCAGGGCCAGGGCGGCACCGAGCAGCGCGGAGCGCCGTACGGCGGAGTCCTCGCGCAGGGTCGGCAGGACCAGGGCGACGAGGACGGCGGGGAAGGCCGCGTCCAGGCCGTAAGTCCCGGTGTCGCCCAGGGCGCTGCCGACCAGCGCGCCCAGCAGGACGGTGGTGTTCCACACGACGAACAGGCCGGCCCCGCAGATCCAGAACGCCGCCCGGCGGCGGGCGGGGTCGGTCTGGGCGAGCGCGAAGGCCACCGGCTCGTCGGCGACGAGATGGGCGCCGAGGAGGCGGGTGAGGCGGCCCGGGCCGAGGAGGTCGGCGACGGCCAGGCTGAAGGCCGCCGTACGGGTGTTGAGCAGCAGGCCGGTGGCCGCCGCCGCGACCGGACCGCCCCCGGCCAGCAGGACGCCGACCGCGCTGAACTGGGCGGAGCCCGCGTAGACGACCACGGACATCACCACGGGCACCCACACCGGAAGGCCCCCGGTGACGGCGATCGCGCCGAAGGAGACGCCCACCACCCCGCTCGCGAGCCAGACGAGCGCACTGTCACGGACCAAGGCTGTTCGCTCTGCCGTACGCATGTTCACTAGACTGCACGGGAGGAGTCGTGTTCGTCAAGGCGAACGATCGTACCGATGGAGCGAACAGTATGCCCGAACGCCCCCTGGACTGGATTGCCACCGCGCTCCGCCGTGAACGCACGCGTGCCGGACTCTCGCTCTCCGAGCTGGCCAAGCGCGCCGGCATCGCCAAATCCACGCTGTCCCAGCTGGAGGCGGCGAGCGGCAACCCGAGCGTGGAGACGCTGTGGGCGCTGGGGGTGGCGCTCGGGGTGCCGTTCAGCACGCTGGTGGAGCCGCCGGTGTCGTCCGTGCAGGTGGTCAGGGCGGGGCAGGGTCCGACCGTGGCCTCGGAGCGGGCCGAGTACGCGGCCACCCTGCTGTCCGCGAGCCCGCCCGGAGCGCGGCGGGACATCTACCACCTGCGGGCCGAGCCGGGGGCGGTACGGGAATCGGAGCCGCACATTCCGGGGTCCGTGGAGCACCTGATCGTGAGCACGGGCAGGGTGAAGGCCGGACCGGCGGGGGAGGAGGTCGAGCTGGGTCCCGGCGACTACATGACGTATCGCGGGGATGTGGCCCATTCTTACGAGGCGCTCGACCCCGGCACGACGTTCGTGCTCGTCATGCAGCACGTGTGAACAGCACATGTGGAGGCGGGAACGCAAAAGGCAGGAGCCCCGCTGCCGTGCGGCGCGGGGCTCCTTGGGTACTGCATTCAGGTCCGGATCAGAGGCTGGAGCGCCTATGAGACGGGATCACTATGAGACGGGATCGCTCAGACGGGGGTGACGTTCTCCGCCTGCGGGCCCTTCGGGCCCTGGGTCACGTCGAAGGAGACCGCCTGGTTCTCCTCCAGCGAGCGGAAGCCGCTCGAGTTGATCGCGGAGTAGTGGACGAAGACGTCGGGGCCGCCGCCCTCCTGGGCGATGAAGCCAAAGCCCTTTTCGGCGTTGAACCACTTCACGGTTCCGGTAGCCATAAGCCCTCCTTGGGCCCAAAAGGGTTGCCCTGCTCCAGAACCTGCAAGTGTGAAAACAGTGCCGCACAACTGCATTCTTCTGAAAACGACTAGAGCCTGCGGTTACATGCTCCGCAGGCTCTGTACTGCAAGGGAAACCAAACTGCAACTTGCGGCGAGCCTAGCACGCGGGCAGCCGAAAGCAATAGAGGCAAAGATCACGTCACTCGGATGTTTGAAGATCGCGGCGAGGTTGACCCTGGGGCCGAACTCCGAAGCGTACCCGAAGGGGTCTAGTGTCGCGATGTGGACAATTCTCGCACCCGGCCGCGCGTCGGCCACATCCAGTTCCTGAACTGCCTGCCCCTGTACTGGGGGCTCGCGAGGACGGGCACGCTCCTCGACTTCGAGCTCACGAAGGACACCCCGGAGAAGCTCAGCGAGAAGCTGGTGCAGGGAGATCTCGACATCGGGCCCATCACCCTCGTCGAGTTCCTCAAGAACGCGGACGACCTGGTCGCCTTCCCCGACATCGCCGTCGGCTGCGACGGCCCGGTCATGTCCTGCGTCATCGTCTCGCAGGTCCCGCTGGACGAGCTGGACGGCGCCAGGGTGGCCCTCGGGTCGACCTCGCGCACCTCCGTCCGTCTCGCCCAGCTCCTCCTCGCCGAGCGCTACGGCGTGCGGCCCGACTACTACACCTGCCCGCCCGACCTCAGCCTGATGATGCAGGAGGCCGAGGCGGCCGTACTCATCGGGGACGCGGCCCTGCGGGCGAACCTCCTCGACGGGCCGCGCTTCGGCCTGGAGGTCCATGACCTCGGCTCGCTCTGGAAGGAGTGGACCGGGCTGCCGTTCGTCTTCGCCGTCTGGGCCGCCCGCCGCGACTATCTCGAACGCGAGCCGGTCATCACGCACAAGGTCCACGAGGCCTTCCTCGCCTCCCGGAACCTCTCCCTCGAAGAGGTCGGCAAGGTCGCGGAGCAGGCGGCCCGCTGGGAGGCCTTCGACGAGAAGATCCTGGAGACGTACTTCACGACGCTGGACTTCCGGTTCGGGGCCCCGCAGTTGGCGGCGGTCACGGAGTTCGCGCGAAGGGTGGGGCCCACAACGGGTTTCCCCGGGGACGTGAAGGTGGAACTGCTTCAGCCGTAACCTGCATCCGTACCTTTACGGGGGACTTACGGGGGAGGCAGGATGCAGCCGCTCGGCGTCGACGAGCCCACCGCCGTGGGCCCCTACCGGCTGCTCGGCCGCCTGGGGGCCGGCGGCATGGGCCGGGTGTATCTCGGGCGCAGCGCCGGGGGCCGCACGGTCGCGGTCAAGATCGTGCACCCGCACTTCGCGCTCGACGAGGAGTTCCGCGCCCGCTTCCGCCGCGAGGTGGACGCGGCGCGCAGGGTGGGCGGGGCCTGGACCGCGCCGGTCCTCGACGCCGACCCGGAGGCGCCGGTGCCCTGGGTCGCCACCGGGTACGCGGCGGGCCCTTCCCTGTCCTCGGCGGTCGCGGACGGGGGCCCGCTGCCGGAGCATTCCGTACGGGTCCTGGGCGCGGGACTGGCCGAGGCGCTCGCCGCCGTGCACGAACTGGGGCTCGTCCACCGGGACGTGAAGCCCTCCAACGTCCTGCTCACCGTCGACGGCCCGCTGCTCATCGACTTCGGTATCGCCCGCGCCACGGACGGCACCGCGTCCCTCACCTCGACCGGTGTCTCCATCGGCTCGCCCGGCTACATGTCCCCCGAACAGATCCTGAGCAAAGGGGTGTCGGGTGCGGCGGACGTCTTCTCCCTGGGCGCGGTACTGGCGTTCGCGGCCACCGGGGCACCGCCCTTCCCCGGGGACTCCTCGGCCTCCCTCCTCTACAAGGTCGTCCACGAACAGCCGGAACTCGGATCGCTGAACGGCGAGTTGCGGGACGTCGTGGAGCTCTGCCTGGCCAAGTCGGCGCAGGAACGGCCCACTCCGGGCGAGGTGGCCCGGCGGCTGGCTCCGCGGGGCGCGGCGCGGCTGGTGGCGGCCGGGTGGCTGCCGGGGGCGCTGGTCGAGCAGGTGGGGCGTAGTGCCGTACAGCTGTTGAACCTTGAGGCGGTGGGGGAGCAGGCGTCCGGGCCGGTGGGGTTCAGCACTCCTTCGGTGGGCGGGAGTCCGGCGGATCCGGTCGGCGCGTTCGGGCCACCGCCCGTGATGCCGGCGGTGTCCCCGGGGGCGCCTCCGGCTCCCGCGGCCGGGCCTGCGGCGTTTCCGGTCACGCCACCGTCGGGCCTGCCCTCGGCCCGGGACGCGGTGCCGCAGGACACGGTGGTGCCCTCCGACCGGCGGTCCGGCTTCGACCCGGGCCGCCTGTCCGTCTCCGTGGCCGCCACCTCCGCCCCCGGCGACAACGGCCGTGGCCGCCGCCTGAGCTGCACCGTGGCGCTCGCGGTCGCGGGGGCGCTGGCCGCGGTGACCGTGGGGTCGGTGTTCGTGTTCGACCTGCTGCCGGGGCGGGGCCAGGACGACTCGGCGAGCTCCGAGCCCGGCAACGAGGCGTACTCCTCGGCTCCGAGCTCCGTACCGTCGGCCTCCGCACCGTCGGCGGCTTCCCCCTCCGTCTCCCCGTCGCTGTCGGACGAGGCGTCGAGCGAGCCGTCCAGCGGACCGGCCGAGGTCCCCGCCCGCTATCTCGGCACCTGGGAGGGCCAGGGCACGGGTCTCGGCGGGAGCCTGCCGATGGGGACCTTCCGGATCACCGTCAAGAAGGTGAACGTCGGCGAGGAGTTGGGCCGCCTGCAGCAGACCGACGCGATCGGCGCGGTCTGCACCGACGTCCTCACCCTGAAGAAGGTCACGGACACGGAGCTCGTCACCACGGCCGTCGGCGCCGAGGACAACCACGCCGGCTGCAACCCCACCGCCCACACCGTCCGCCTCACCACGGTGGGCGACGACCTGAAGTACGCCTCGGAGAGCGAGGCCGAGGGATACCCCGAGGCACGGATGTCGAAGGTCGGGCGGTGACCGGACTGCTTGTCGTCGTGGCCGCGCTGTGGGGAGCGGCGGCGGGTGCGCTGCTGCCACGCGCGGCCTACCGCTTCTCCGTCCCGCCCGGGGAACCGTGGCGCCGGACGTGCCCGGACGGGCATCCCCTGGCCGGCCGACTGGGCGGCTGGCTGGGCTGGGCGACGTGCGGAACCTGCCGCCCCCGGCTGTCGTACGGCCCCGGGACCGCCCTCCTCTCCACGGTCACCGCCCTCCCCTGTGCCGCCCTCGCCGCCGCCACCGGCACCCGCCCGGAGCTCGCCGTCTGGCTGCTGCTCGCCCCCGTGGGCGTCCTGCTCGCCGTCATCGACCTGCGCGTACGACGGCTGCCCGACCCGCTCACCCTCCCTCTCGCGGCCGCCGCGCTCGCGCTGCTCGGGGCCGTCTCGTTCGTGCCGGAGCACACCGGGACCTGGCTGAACGCCCTGTGGGGCGCCCTCGCCCTCGGTGTCGGCTACTACATGCTGTGGCGCGTCAACCCGGGCGGCATGGGCTTCGGCGACGTGAAGCTGGCGCTCGGGACGGGAGCGGTCCTGGGCTGGTACGGCTGGGACACCGTGTTGCTGGGCACCTTCGCGGGCTTCCTGCTGGGCGCGCTCTACGGCGGTGTCCTGGTCCTGGTGGGCAAGGCGGGGCGCAAGACCGCGATCCCGTTCGGGCCGTTCCTGATCGCGGGGGCGTACGCGGGGCTGCTGATCGGGGCGTACACGGCCTGACATCCGGCCTGTCGGAGGGCTGGCGTAGGCTGGCCCAGACCGCCCGAACCCTTGACGAAAGGCACGCCCCGGTGACCGAGAAGGCCGACCTTCAGTCCGTCCTCGACCGTGCCGCCGAAGGCGGGCGTATTACTCCGGAGGAGGCGCTCGACCTCTACCGCGACGCCCCACTGCACGCGCTGGGCTCCGCCGCGGACGCCGTGCGCCGCCGCCGGTACGCGGGCACGGAGCACATCGCGACGTACATCATCGAGCGGAACATCAACTACACGAACGTGTGCGTCACGGCGTGCAAGTTCTGTGCCTTCTACGCCCCGCCCACGGCCAAGGACAAGGGCTGGACCCGCGACCTGGACGACATCCTGCGCCGGTGCGCGGAGACCGTCGAACTCGGCGGGACGCAGATCATGTTCCAGGGCGGACACCACCCGGACTACGGCGTCGAGTACTACGAGAAGCACTTCGCGGCCATCAAGAAGGAGTTCCCCCAGCTGGTGATCCACTCGCTGGGCGCGTCCGAGGTCGAGCACATGGCCCGGATCTCCAAGGTGAGCGTGGAGGAGGCGATCCAGCGGATTCACGCCGCCGGTCTCGACTCCTTCGCCGGTGCCGGCGCCGAGTTGCTCCCGGAGCGCCCCCGCAAGGCCATCGCGCCCCTCAAGGAGTCCGGCGAGCGCTGGCTGGAGATCATGGAGACGGCGCACAACCTGGGCGTGGAGTCCACCTCCACCATGCTGATGGGCACCGGCGAGACCAACGCCGAGCGCATCGAGCACCTGCGGATGATCCGTGACGTTCAGGACCGCACGGGCGGCTTCCGGGCGTTCATCCCGTACCTCTACCAGCCGATGAACAACCACCTCAAGGGCCGCACCCAGGCCACGATCTTCGAGTACCTGCGGATGATCGCCATCTCCCGGCTCTTCATGGACAACATCGCCCACATCCAGGGCTCCTGGCTGACCACCGGCCAGGACGCGGGCCAGCTGACGCTGCACTACGGCGCGGACGACCTCGGCTCGATCATGCTGGAGGAGAACGTCGTCTCGGCGGCCGGAGCCAAGCACCGCTCCAACCTCCAGGAAATGATCGACATGATCCGTACGGCGGGACGGGTTCCGGCCCAGCGCTCCACGACGTACGAACACCTCGTCGTCCACGACGACCCGGCCGACGACCCGGTCGACGCGCGCGTGGTGTCCCACATCTCCTCCACGGCGATCGAGGGCGGCACGGCACATCCCGAGCTGAAGATCCTCGCGTCCAACTAGGCCCGCCTTGCTGACGATCCACACCGCCGACCTGGTGCTCTTCGGGGACGGTCGGCCGTCCTTGCCGGGCGGGGCGGTCCTCGTCGAGGGCCGGCGGATCGCGGCCGTGGAGGCGTACGAGGACCTGGCCGCCGCCCACCCGACGGCACGGGTGCGCCGCTGGCCGGGAGTTCTCACCCCGGGCCTGGTGAATCCGTACGGCCCGGAGCTGCTGGAGCAGTGCTACCACCCGGACCCCCGGGAGGACTTGGGCAGCGAGCCGCTCACGGGTGCGGCGCTGTCGGGCCTCGACATGACCGACGCGCGATGGGGCGCGAGCGCCAGGCGGGGCGTACAGCGGATGCTGGCGCACGGGGTGGTGGCGGTGGCGGGTGATCTGCTACGCCCGGCGGTGGCGGACGCTGTGTACCGGGTGGGGATGACGAGTGAGGAGCGCTTCGAGGACCGTCCCGGCCCGCCAGTCTTCGACCCGCTGGTCGGGCGGAGCCTGGCAGAGGCGATCCTGATGCCCCTGCTGCCGCGCAGGGGCGTGGACGCGACCTTCGCGGTTTTCGACGTACCGGACGAGGGGGCGCTGACGAAAAGCGGCGCGAGGGCCTGCGTGGCGACGGTGATCAAGGGCCGCTTGTTGCACCGGCGCAGGTAAGGGCCTTCAGGGGCGCGGGGCGGTGTCGTTGTGCGGCTCCGCGGGCGCGACCAGCCCCCACCGAGCCGCACCCGAGACTCAACCGGCCAACGCCTCCCCGAACGCCCCCGCCGACTGGGAAACACCACTGCAATCGGTCAGCGCGTCATCCTCCTCGGGGTTTCCCTCCTCGCACTCCTGATCCCGAAACGTCGACCACATCGACACCCACGCCACGTCCTTCGAAGCGGCAAACTCCCTCACCTGCGCGGCGTCGGACAACGTGAACGTCTCCCCGGCCACGTCATTCGTCCCGATCATCGAGGTGAGCGCAAGAGCCCGCCACGCAGTGGCGTCCGACGTACCGAAGACCGACTTCAACTGCGACTGTGCCGCCTTCGCCGAAGTGATCGCGTAATTCCCCATGTCCCCGTCGTAGGACTGCCCGTAGTTCATCGTCATGATGTTGACCGTCGACACCTGCACCGACTTGTTGTTCGCGGACTCCAGCAACGCCACACTGTCGTCGTCGAGTCCGGACGGCATCACGGGAAGCGTGAACGACACGGTGAGACCGCTCCGTTCCTCCTGGAGCAACGCGATCGCCTCGGACCGCAGATCCACCGAGTCGGAGTCGGTCAGCGCGTCCCCCTCGATGTCGAAGTCGGCGAGCGAGGAACCGGCGGCATCCAGCGCCTTCCCATAAGCGGCGG
This sequence comes from Streptomyces sp. NPDC005402, assembly GCF_040606575.1. NCBI lineage: Bacteria > Bacillati > Actinomycetota > Actinomycetes > Kitasatosporales > Streptomycetaceae > Streptomyces > Streptomyces sp. NPDC005402. Next base: position 464,369 of record NZ_JBEXFB010000003.1, on the reverse strand, counting down.
CCAGCTTCGCCGCACTGGAACAGGTCTCGGCCAGCTCCTTCCCGGACGCCCCGCCGAACGACACCCGCACCCGCGCCCCGTCCTCCTTGAGCGCGCTGATCCGGGACGTGACGGAGGAGTCGCCGACAGCCGACGTGCCGTTCCAGGACGGCGTGCAGTCACTCCCGTCGGCGATCACGAAGGCGAGGTTGTACACCGAGGGCGAGCCCGCGGAGTCGTTGTCGGAGGCCTCGGTCGCGCTGACGTAGGGCGCGTACGAAGTGACCACCGACGACGCCGACCGTGACGCGCCGCTCTGATCCGGAGGGTCCGCGTCCGAGGTGCTGTCCGCTGCGGAGGAGCACCCCGCCGTGGCCAGGGCGAACAGACAGGTGAGCCCGGCCATCGGTTTCAGGAAACTCCGCATTTCACATGCACCCGCTCTCGTGTCGCTTTCTGGAGCGCGAATGTCTCACACCCGCCTGAGGTTCATGAGGACAGTCTTTGAACAGCCCTCTCACAGACGAGGTGGGTGGTAAAGAGCGAATCGGTCACGCGCGGCGGACATTCGGCCCCCTTCACCTCCCGGAGAGGCGTGCGGAGTTTCTGGGGACCTCTCAGGAAACAGACAGCATAAGACGTTTCTCATATGCACCTCACAACAACGCCAAAGGTGGACACATAAAGACTGCCTAACGTCTGGGGAATGCATTCCGAGCCTGCCACCGAAAACCGCGCCGAGTCGCGCGGTCGCCGCCGCAAAAGCGGTAGTAACGGGTCCGCCGAGGGGCCCGTGTTCGTTGACAACTCCGGACGCCGCTCCAAGCTGCTGCGCCGGATCGGCCTTCTCCTCGGCCTTCTGTCCCTCGGTTACGCCGTCGTGCTGGGCCTGGCCTTCATGGGCATCGGCGTCTCCAGCACGACGCTGCTGCCCTTCGCGGGCGGCGGTCCCGGCGGTTCCTCGAACTCCGGCCCCGGCGGCATCCGGCCGCAGGGCGGCATCGGCACCCCGCCGTCGAGGCCCTCGGGCACTCCGCCCACGGGCACCGCCACGGGCGCTCCGCCGAGCGCCGCCCCGACCGCGACCACCTCCGCCACCGCCTCCGCCACCGCGGCCTCCAACTGACCGGAACGGCCCACCACATGACCACGACGACGCCCTCCCGCGGCCGCCGGCGCGCCCCCACCCGCATGGAGCGGGCGGCGGGCAAGGCCGCGGCGCTGCAGAAACCGCGGGTCATCCTCGCCCTGCTGCTCCTGCTCGGCCTGACCAGCGTGATGCTGCTCGACGGCTATCTGCGCGCCGAGGTCGGCGGCGACCAGCGGGTGCGCGACGGCGCCAGCTCCAGCAAGGTCCCCGACAAGATCCTCAACGGCGGGCCGATCATCAGCTTCCGGGGCGGCCGGGCGACCACGACCTCCGTGCCGTCCAGGACGATCGCGCTCACCTTCGACGACGGCCCGAACCCGACGTACACGCCCCAGGTCCTGAAGATCCTGGAGAAGTACGACGTCCCGGCGACCTTCTTCCTGGTCGGCTCGATGGTGTCGCGCTACCCGGGGATCGTGAAGAACATGGTCGACCAGGGCAACGAGGTGGGCATCCACACCTTCACCCACGTCGACCTCTCCTACCAGAGCGACGCCCGCGTCCGGCGCGAGATGACCCAGACGCAGCTCGCCCTCGCCGGCGCGGCCGGCATCACCACCACGCTGTTCCGGGCGCCGTACTCCTCGGAGACGGACGCGATCGACAACTACAGCTGGCCCGTCTACAAGAAACTCGGCGAGGAGGGCTACACCAGCGTCTTCGTCGACACCGACAGCGACGACTGGAAGAGGCCGGGCGTCTCGAAGATCGTCAAGTGGGCCACACCCTCCGGGACCTCGGGCGCCGCCGTGCTGATGCACGACGCCGGCGGCGACCGTGAGCAGACGATCAAGGCGCTGCCGCAGTACATCCAGAAGATGCGGGCGAAGGGCTACACCTTCACCACCATCAGCGGGGTCATCGAGGCGCAGAACTCGGCTGCCCGGGCCGGACAACAGGCGAACGCGTCGGCCGGCGCCGGAGGCGGACAGGGCCAGGGCGGCAACGGCTCCGCGGCCCGTACGGCCCGGAACGGCACCGACCGCCTCCAGGCCGCGCACCGCGAGGCCACCGGCACGACCCTCTACGAGGGCAAGGCGCTCGTCATGGCCGTCGCCGTCGCCGAGTACACCGTGCCCACACTCTCGGTCGGGCTCGCGATCGTGGGCGTGGCCGTGATGGGGCGGTTCGGGATGATGCTGATCCTCGCCCGCCGCCACTACCGGCAGCGCAACAAGCGCCGCTTCAGCTGGGGACCCACGGTCACCCGGCCGGTGACCGTGATCGTCCCGGCGTACAACGAGAAGGAGTGCATCGCCAACACCCTGGAGTCGCTGGCGAGGAGCACCCATCCGATCGAGGTCATCGTCGTCGACGACGGCTCCTCGGACGGTACGTCGGAGATCGCCCGGGCCGCGGCCGAGAAGCTCGGGATGAACAACGTCCGGGTGATCCGCCAGGAGAACGCGGGCAAGCCGGCCGCCCTCAACAACGGCGTCCGCAGCGCCAGTCACGACATCGTCGTGATGATGGACGGCGACACCGTCTTCGAACCGGACACCGTACGGCAGCTGGTGCAGCCCTTCGCGAACCCCGAGGTCGGCGCGGTCGCCGGCAACGCCAAGGTCGGCAACCGCGACACCGTCATCGGCGCCTGGCAGCACATCGAGTACGTGATGGGCTTCAACCTCGACCGCCGCATGTACGACCTGCTGCGCTGCATGCCCACCATCCCGGGCGCGATCGGCGCCTTCCGCCGCGAGGCGGTCCTCCAGGTCGGCGGCATGAGCGAGGACACCCTCGCCGAGGACACCGACATCACCATCGCGATGCACCGCGCGGGCTGGCGGGTCGTCTACCAGGAGCACGCACGCGCGTGGACCGAGGCGCCGGGCTCCCTGAAGCAGCTGTGGTCCCAGCGCTACCGATGGTCGTACGGCACGATGCAGGCGCTGTGGAAGCACCGCAAGTCGCTCACCGACAAGGGGCCCTCGGGCCGTTTCGGCCGGGTCGGCATGCCGCTGGTGGTGATCTTCCAGATCGTCACGCCGGTCTTCGCCCCGCTGATCGACGTGTTCACCGCCTACTCGATGATCTTCATCGACTTCCAGGCGGCGCTGTACGCGTGGCTCGCGGTCCTCGGTGTCCAGCTCGTGTGCGCGGCGTACGCCTTCAAGCTGGACAAGGAGCAGTACCGCTATCTGCTGATGATGCCGCTCCAGCAGCTGGCCTACCGCCAGATGATGTACCTCGTCCTCATCCACTCCTGCATCACCGCGCTCACCGGGGGTCGGCTGCGCTGGCAGAAGCTGAAGCGCACCGGCGAGGTCGGCACCCCGGCGGGGGCCGGCTGATGAGCTGGGAGCAGCAGGGGTACCCGCAGCAGCACCAGGGGTACGGGCAGGGATACGGCCAGGGATACGCGCCCGAGTACGGGTACCCGGAGTACGCGCAACAGCCGTATCCGCAACAGCAGCCGTACCCGCAGCAGTACGTCGACCTCGGGCAGAGCGCGGACCCGGTACCGGACGCGACAGCCCCCATGCCGGTGATGGAGCCGGAACCGGAGCCACCGGCTCCCGCTGCTCCCACCGACGCCGAGGCGGAGGAGGAGAAGCCTCCGTCTCGGCCCCCGGGCCGTGACCGCTACTTCGACACCCTCCGGGCCGTCGCCCTGATCCGGGTCGTCACCTATCACACCTTCGGGTGGGCCTGGGCCGGCATGGTCTTCCCCTCCATGGGCATCATGTTCGCCCTGGCCGGGACGCTGATGGCGAAGTCCATGGAGCGGCCCGCGGCCAAGGTGATCAAGAGCCGGATGCGCCGGCTGCTGCCGCCGTTCTGGTTCTGGGGCGTCTTCGTGGTCCTCGCGATGCTGGTCCACGACTGGATGCCGGGCTGGCAGATCGTCTACTGGATCGTGCCGCTCGGCGATCCACCGGGCAACGCGTGGGGCGAGCAGGCCTGGGAGATCCTCTGGTACCTGCGGACGTACCTCTGGTTCGTCCTGCTGTCCCCGGTGCTGCTGAAGGTGTTCCGGCTCGCTCCGGTGCCGGTCCTGCTGCTGTCCCTGGCCCCGATCGTGGTCTTCCAGTTCCTCTGGGAGCCGCCGGACGACCGCCTCGGCAGCGCGCTGACCGACCTCGCCACCTTCCTGTTCTGCTGGATCCTCGGCTTCGCCCACCGGGACGGGGTCCTGGAGCGGCTGAAGCCGGCGGGCGTCGTCGTGCTCTCGCTCGCCGCTATCGGGTTCGGCGGCTGGTACGCCTTCACCCACCAGGCCGAGACGGGGTCGTACGACCTCGACGACATCCCCCTCGCGCAGGCCTTCTGGTCCGCCGGGTACGTGATGCCGCTGATGTGGGCCAAGTCGTCCTTCGGGATCGACTTCGCCTGGCTCACCCGCTTCCGGCGGACCGACCGCCTCGTCACGGTCTTCAACTCCCGCGCGGTGACGATCTACCTGTGGCACGAGATCGCGCTGATCCTCGCCGTGCCCCTGATCGACCGGTTCTGGGACGTGCCCGCGTTCGAGAAGTGGCTGCCGCTGGAGAGCCAGTGGTTCATGTTCGGCATCGGGTGGGTCCTGATCGCCGTGTTCGTGCTGGTGTGCGGATGGGTGGAAGACGTGGCCGCCAAGAAGAAGCCGCAGCTTCTTCCGGGAGGGCGGCCTGCAAGAATGGGGACGTGACCCGCGCTTCCCTGAACAAGCAGCCGCACGAAGTCGCCTCGATGTTCGACGACGTGGCGGAACGGTACGACCTGACGAACGACGTGCTCTCGCTCGGCCAGGACCGGGTGTGGCGCAAGGAGGTCGCCAGGGCCGTCGACGCCCGCCCCGCCCAGAAGATCCTGGACCTGGCGGCGGGCACGGCCACCTCGTCGCTGCCCTTCGCCTGCACCGGCGCCTATGTCGTGCCCTGCGACTTCTCGCTCGGGATGCTCCAGGTCGGCAAGCGCAAGCACACCTGGCTGCCGTTCACCGCGGGCGACGCGACGAAGCTGCCCTTCAAGGACGACACCTTCGACGCCGTCACCATCTCCTTCGGGCTGCGCAACGTCCAGGACACCGACTCCGCGCTGCGCGAGATGTACCGCGTGACCCGGCCCGGCGGCCGGGTCGTGATCTGCGAGTTCTCCCACCCGACCTGGGCGCCCTTCCGCACGGTCTACACCGAGTACCTGATGCGCGCCCTGCCGCCGGTCGCCCGCGCGGTCTCCTCCAACCCGGACGCCTACGTCTACCTCGCCGAGTCCATCCGCGCCTGGCCCAACCAGCCGGCCCTGGCGGAGCGCCTCCAGAAGGCGGGCTGGTCGAAGGTGGCGTGGCGGAACCTGACGGGCGGCATCGTGGCCCTGCACCGGGGCGTCAAGGAGAGCTGAGCGGCTCGGGACGGGACGTCAGAGTCCCGTCACACAGCGGACCACGTACGGATCGCCCGGCTCGTCCAGTTCGCGCTGGAGGCCGCCGCTCGGGGGGTGGGGGACGCGGGGCTCGCGGCTGCCCCCGCCGCCCTCACCCGGGCCGAGGTCGAACCACACGTACACCACCGAGTCCCGCGGCACCTCCGCACCGGCCTGCGGGTACTGGCGTACGACATAGTCGACGACGGCCTGGTGGAAGTCCCTGCGATCCGGCGCGTTGACGAACAGGCCCTGCGCCTGGGCCGTCTCGCGCGCGTCGACGGCCATGAGTCCGACCAGACGCGGTACGCGCACTTCGGGCGTCTTGGGTGTTATGCGCACAGATGTCACCCCCAGCGGTACCGGAAGGGTAACTCCGGCCCGGTGGCGGCCGGAAGTGCCGGGTGTCTTTCTGTAGCAGACCGCTACTTTGAGTAACTGTCTTGCAGGGAAAGCCGGAAGCACAGCGCCTCTTCCTGGAGGAGGGGGTGCTGGTAGGTCTCCGCGAGTTCCATCCCGAGGCGTTTGGTGACCGCGATCGACCGTTCGTTGCCGGGTCTGACCATCGCCACCACGTTCGTCACGCCCGCCGCCCTGAGCCGCTCCAGGGTCATCTGCGCGGCCACCGTCGCGTAGCCCTGGCCCCAGTACGCCCGTCCGAGCCGCCACCCGATCTCGATCTCACCCGTCGGCCCCCAGTTCCGCGGCCACGGCTGGGCGCCAGTGAAGCCGATGACCTGACCGCTCTCGCCGACCATGGTCCACAGGCAGAAACCCCGCTCGGCGTCGTGCCGCCGCTGTCGCGCGGTGAGCTCCTCGTAGACGTACAGCTCCGCGGATCTGCCGCCGTGGAACTCCATGACGTCCGGGTCGTCGAAGACCCGGTGCCACGCCACGGCGTCCTCGTCGGTGGGGACACGCAGCCGTACTACGGGCAGAGCTCGGTCCATGGGGCAGCCCTTCAGCCGGGTGATCAATTCTGCTGAATAGACTGCCCATGTCCAGTGCCGGTCGGCACGCGGATTCAGAACTTGATTCCGAACTTGATTCCGAGCCTGGGGAGATCCCGCCGTGACCGAGCCCCTGTCCGAGAACACCGCCGATGTCATCGTCGTCGGCGCGGGGCCGGCCGGCTCCACGACCGCCTACCACCTCGCCAAGTCCGGACTGGACGTGCTCCTCCTGGAGAAGACCGAGTTCCCGCGCGAGAAGGTCTGCGGCGACGGCCTCACCCCGCGTGCCACCAAGCAGCTCGTGGCCATGGGCATCGACATCTCCGAAGAGGCCGGCTGGCTGCGGAACAAGGGCCTGCGGATCATCGGCGGCGGCGTACGCCTCCAGCTCGACTGGCCGGAACTGGCCTCCTTCCCCGACTACGGTCTCGTCCGCAAGCGCGACGACTTCGACGAGCAGCTCGCCCGCCAGGCCCAGAAGGCCGGGGCGCGGCTGTTCGAGCGCTGCAACGTCGGTGCCCCGATCGTCGACGACCGCACGGGCCGCATCACGGGCGTCCACGCGAAACTCGGCGAGGACAAGCGCGAAGTCACCTTCCACGCGCCCCTCGTGGTCGCCGCCGACGGCAACTCCACCCGGCTCTCGCTCGCGATGGGCCTGCACCGCCGTGAGGACCGCCCCATGGGCGTCGCCGTACGGACGTACTTCGAGAGCCCCCGCCACGAGGACGACTACCTGGAGTCCTGGCTGGAGCTGTGGGACCGCCGCGGCCCCGGCGAGGACCGGCTGCTGCCCGGCTACGGCTGGATCTTCGGGATGGGCGACGGCACGTCCAACGTCGGCCTCGGCGTCCTGAACACCTCCGACTCCTTCAAGGAGCTCGACTGGCGCGAGGTGCTGAAGGCCTGGTGCGCCTCCATGCCGGAGGAGTGGGGCTACACCCCGGACAACATGACCGGTCCGATCCGGGGCGCCGCCCTCCCCATGGCCTTCAACCGCCAGCCGCACTACACCAAGGGCCTGCTCCTGGTCGGCGACGCCGGCGGCATGGTGAACCCGTTCAACGGCGAGGGCATCGCCTACGCCATGGAGTCCGGCCAGATCGCCGCCGACGTCATCGTCCAGGCCCACGCCCGCGCGACGCCCGCCCAGCGGGAGATCGCCCTGCAGCGCTACCCGCGGGTCCTCAAGGACACCTACGGCGGCTACTACACACTGGGCCGCGCCTTCGTGAAGCTCATCGGCAACCCGAAGGTCATGAAGATCGCGGCCCAGCGCGGCCTGACCCACCCGCTGCTCATGAAGTTCACCCTCAAGATGCTCGCCAACCTCACCGACCCCACGGGCGGCGACGCGATGGACCGGATCATCAACGGGTTGAGCAAGGTGGCGCCGAAGGCGTGACGGGAGCCCGCCCTCAGGCGCCGACCGGGCCCTGAGCGCCGTTCAGCGCCTCGATGTTGGCCGTCCGGCGGGCGAACACCTCGTCCCGCCGGTCCGCCACCTGCCGCAGCGCCTCCTTGCGTTCCCGCTTGGACAGCCGGTCCAGATACACCTGCCCGTTCACATGGTCGGTCTCGTGGGCCAGGCAGCGCGCGAAGTATCCGGTCCCCTCGATCACGAGCGGCTCGCCGTCCCTGTCGAACCCGCGGACCACGGCCCGGTCCGGACGCGGTACGTCCATGACGGCGCCCGGCACCGACAGGCACCCCTCGCTGTCGTCGAGCAGCCTGCGCCCGGCCGGGTCGAGCGGGTCGAGCACCGGGTTGACGATGTGCCCGACATGCCGGGCCCCGTCGTCGTCCGGGCAGTCGTACACGAACAGCCGCAGACCGACGCCGACCTGGTTCGCCGCGAGTCCCGCGCCGTCCGCGATGTACATCGTCAGGAACATGTCGTCGATGAGCGCGGCGAGATCGGGCCCGAACTCGGTCACGTCCCGGCACGGCTTGTGCAGCACCTCCTCGCCGACCTCGGTGATGCGCCGCACCCGTCCGCGCCGGGCCTCGGGGGCGAGCCGGGGATACGAGTCGGTGGGCCTGCCCTGGACGAACACACTGGGCATGGTGATGTCTCCTGTCCCGTAGGGATGGTGCGGATGTGGACCGCGGAACACATCCAACAGCCCCGGGAACAGGCGGGGGGTGAGATCGGCCGGAGAAGGGCTCGGACAAGGCGGAAGGGCCGCAGCCCCGAGCGGCTGCGGCCCTGCCAAGTTGTTCCGGTGTCAGAGAACCCGCACCGCTCCGGTCGGCGGGTCGTAGGACAGCGGCTTCTCGACGACGCCCGTCGAGGGGTTCTGCGCGCCGACGAACATGCCGTCGCCGACGTACACCGCCACGTGGTACGCGCTGCCCGCGCCGCCCCAGTACAGGATGTCGCCCGGCTGGAGGTTGCTCAGCGAGACCTGGGTGCCCGCGGTCGACTGGTCCTGCGAGACACGCGGCAGGTCGACACCGATCTGGCTGAACGCGGCCTGCACGAGGCCGGAGCAGTCCCAGGAGTTGGGGCCGGTGCCACCGGAGACGTAGGCGTCACCGACCTGTGCCTTCACGAAGGCGATGACGGCCGCGGCCGAACCGGTGGCCGTGGACGAGCTCGTGGAGACGCTGGCGCTCGCCGAGGCGGACAGGGTGGTCCGCTCGGAGCTGCGCGAGGCGGCCTCCTCCGCGGCGGCCCTGCGTGCCTCCTCGGCCTTCTTCTTGGCCTCCGCCTTCTTCTTGGCCTCCGCGAGGTCCGCCTTGGCCTGCTTCGCGGCCTTTGCGGCGGCCGCGTCACGCTCGGCCTGCAGCTGGTAGTTGGCGGCCGCCTGCTGCATCGCGTCGGCGGACTCGGCGACCTGGCTGCCCAGGTCGGCCGACAGGGTGGGCAGTTCGAGGGTCTGCGTCGTCGACTCGGCGGCGAACGCCGAAGCCGACGCGCCCGCCGCTGCCATGCTGAGCACGCCACCGGCGACGCCGGCGCGGACGGCGATCGAAGTCGTCGCGCTGCGGCGGGGTTTCCGGTGGCTGCGTATGTGAGCGGTGTGGGACATGAGACCAACTGGTATCAGGGGCTCCTCCATACCTTCAAGAAACGTGTGCTGCGCCACAGTTGTTCAATCGGTGGCCCGAATTCCGGGTGGGGCGCTCTTTATTGACGCCGTAACGGACATTGCGGACTCTCGTGATCATGGCCGTGATCATGGACTTTCGCTGTTACGCCCGAATTGCCCCGCGGCTACCATCGGTTGGGTCCGATGGCCAAGCCCCCTTCTTATGGATCTCTCATGGATGTGGCGGAGGTCACGCAACGGTTACGGCGAGGGCTGCGTCCGAGGCGTCCGGTGCTCGTGAATGTGTGCACGCGTCCACACCCGTCCTCGCGCCTCCCTCTGATGTGTGAACGCGATCCTCTACCAAGCCGTCGCGTCCAGCACCAATTTGCATGCAGCGGAAGTCTCTTGATATGGAGACGCCCCTCCCGACCTGCGCCGACTGGCGGAAATGTCACCTCTGGTGATCACTTGGACGCTTCTCGTGTGAAGATCACCGCCGATCCGGCTTCATGATCCTTCGTCGGGTGGTGGAGATCACAAAGCTTGTGCAATACCCCGTGTCGCAGATCACAGACCGGCAGGCATAAGATGCGGGTCAGTTGGGCTTGTGACCTGCTTCACATGTTCGCGATCTTCGTCGAGACGGACGGAGGTCAGAGGGACGTGTGAGTCGGGTGTGAGTCCGATGCCATCGCCAGCAGTCAGTGCCGACTGAGAGGAGCGAGGAGCGGTGAACGCTTATGCGCCCATCCTCGTACTGGGAGCCCTCGGGGCAGGCTTTGCGATCTTCTCCGTGGTCATGGCCACGCTGATCGGTCCGAAGCGGTACAACCGGGCCAAGCTCGAGGCCTACGAGTGCGGGATCGAGCCGACCCCCACGCCGGCCGGCGGCGGGCGCTTCCCCATCAAGTACTACCTGACGGCGATGCTCTTCATCGTCTTCGACATCGAGATCGTCTTCCTCTACCCCTGGGCCGTCACCTTCGACGCCCTGGGTGTTTTCGGGCTCGTGGAGATGCTGCTCTTCGTGCTCACCGTCTTCGTCGCGTACGCGTACGTATGGCGGCGCGGCGGCCTGGAATGGGACTGAGGGGCCTTTAACTCATGGGACTCGAAGAAAAGCTGCCGAGCGGCTTCCTGCTGACCACCGTCGAGCAGGCCGCGGGCTGGGTGCGCAAGGCGTCCGTCTTCCCGGCCACCTTCGGCCTGGCCTGCTGTGCCATCGAGATGATGACCACGGGCGCCGGACGCTACGACCTGGCCCGCTTCGGCATGGAGGTCTTCCGCGGCTCACCCCGCCAGGCGGACCTCATGATCGTCGCCGGCCGGGTCAGCCAGAAGATGGCGCCGGTGCTCAGGCAGGTCTACGACCAGATGCCGAACCCCAAGTGGGTCATCTCCATGGGGGTCTGCGCCTCCTCGGGCGGCATGTTCAACAACTACGCGATCGTGCAGGGCGTCGATCACATCGTCCCGGTCGACATCTATCTGCCCGGCTGCCCGCCACGGCCGGAGATGCTGATGGACGCCATTCTCAAGCTCCACCAGAAGATCCAGTCCTCCAAGCTCGGCGTGAACGCCGAGGAGGCGGCCCGCGAGGCGGAGGAGGCGGCGCTCAAGGCCCTGCCCACGATCGAGATGAAGGGGCTGCTGCGGTGAGCGACGCGAACGGCACGAGCAACGGCGCGGGCGGGGCGTCGAACGGGGTGAACCCCGAGAAGGACCTCGGCGCCTCCAACCTCCCCGGCCAGCGTGGCGACGGCGGTGAGGAGATCCGCGTCCAGCGCGGGATGTTCGGCGCCGACAACGGGGGCGACACCTCCGGCTACGGCGGCCTGGTCCGCTCGATCAGGCTCCCCGGGGCGGCCGCCCGCCCCTACGGCGGCTGGTTCGACGAGGTCGCCGACGAACTGGAGGGCGCCCTGGAGGAGCAGGGACTGCTCCCCGGCAACGCGATCGAGAAGACGGTCGTCGACCGCGACGAGATCACCTTCCACATTGAACGCGAGCACCTGCTGCGCGTCGCACAGACCCTGCGCGACGACCCGGCCCTGCGCTTCGAGCTCTGCACCGGCGTCAGCGGGGTCCACTACCTCCACGACAAGGGCCGCGAGCTGCACGCCGTCTACCACCTGCGCTCGATCACCCACAACCGGCTGATCCGCCTGGAGGTCAGCGCGCCGGACGCCGACCCGCACATCCCGTCCCTGGTGTCGGTGTATCCGACCAACGACTGGCACGAGCGCGAGACCTACGACTTCTTCGGAATCGTCTTCGACGGTCACCCGGCCCTGACGCGGATCATGATGCCGGACGACTGGCAGGGCCACCCGCAGCGCAAGGACTACCCCCTCGGCGGCATCGCCGTCGAGTACAAGGGCGCCCAGATCCCGGCTCCGGACCAGCGGAGGTCGTACTCATGAGCGCCCGCCCGTCGCCCGACCACCGCCCCTCAACGATTCCCTTCGGGAGGCTGTAATGACTGCATCCGCCTCCGCCGCTTCGGCGCGCGAGACCACCGAGGGCACCGTCTACACGGTCACCGGTGGCGACTGGGACGAGATCGTCCAGGCCGCGGCCCGCGCCGACGACGAACGCATCGTCCTCAACATGGGCCCGCAGCACCCGTCCACCCACGGAGTGCTCCGCCTGATCCTGGAGATCGACGGCGAGACGGTCACCGAGGCCCGCTGCGGCATCGGCTACCTCCACACCGGCATCGAGAAGAACCTCGAGTTCCGCACGTGGACGCAGGGCACCACGTTCGTGACGCGCATGGACTACCTGACGTCCTTCTTCAACGAGACCGCCTACTGCCTCGCCGTCGAGAAGCTCCTCGGCATCGAGGACCAGATCCCCGACCGGGCCGAGATCATCCGGGTGCTCCTGATGGAGCTGAACCGGCTCTCCTCGCACCTGGTGTGCATCGCCACCGGCGGCATGGAGCTCGGCGCCACCACGATCATGATCTACGGATTCCGTGATCGTGAAATGATTCTCGACATCTACGAGCTCATCACGGGCCTGCGGATGAACCACGCGTACATCCGCCCCGGCGGACTCGCCCAGGACCTGCCGCCCGGCGCGGTGGACCACATCCGCGAGTTCGTGAAGAAGATGAAGAAGAACCTTCCGGAGTACGACAAGCTCGCCACCGGGAACCCCATCTTCAAGGCCCGTATGCAGGACGTCGGCTATCTGGACCTGGCGGGCTGCATGGCCCTCGGCGCCACCGGCCCCATCCTGCGCTCCACCGGCCTGCCGCACGACCTGCGCAAGGCGCAGCCCTACTGCGGCTACGAGACCTACGAGTTCGACGTCCCGACCGCCGACACCTGCGACTCCTACGGCCGCTTCCTCATCCGGCTCGAGGAGATGCGCCAGTCGCTCAGGATCGTCGAGCAGTGCCTGGACCGGCTGCAGCCGGGACCGGTCATGGTCGCCGACAAGAAGATCGCCTGGCCCGCCCAGCTCGCCCTGGGGCCTGACGGGCTCGGCAACTCCCTCGACCACATCAAGAAGATCATGGGCACCTCCATGGAGGCCCTGATCCACCACTTCAAGCTGGTCACCGAGGGCTTCCGCGTCCCGCCGGGTCAGGCGTACGCGGCCGTCGAGTCGCCCAAGGGCGAACTCGGGGTGCACGCCGTGTCCGACGGAGGCACCCGCCCCTTCCGGGTCCACTTCCGCGACCCGTCCTTCACCAACCTTCAGGCCATGGCGGCGATGTGCGAGGGCGGCCAGGTCGCCGACGTCATCGTCGCTGTCGCGTCCATCGACCCCGTGATGGGAGGCGTCGACCGGTGACCACGAGTTCTTCCGAGCGGGGCGTCAGCCTGGGCATGCCCGAACTGCCCGCGCCCGCTTACCCGGACGACGTACGGGCCCGGCTGGAGGCGGACGCGCGCGAGATCATCGCCCGCTACCCGGACTCCCGCTCGGCGCTCCTGCCGTTGCTGCATCTCGTGCAGTCGGAGGAGGGGCATGTCACGCGCACCGGGATGCAGTTCTGCGCGGACGTGCTGGGGCTGACCACGGCCGAGGTCACCGCGGTGGCCACCTTCTACACCATGTACCGGCGCAGGCCGTCCGGCGACTACCAGGTGGGGGTGTGCACCAACACCCTGTGCGCGGTGATGGGCGGCGACGCGATCTTCTCGGAGCTCCAGGAGCACCTGGGCGTCGGCAACGGCGAGACCACCGACGACGGCAAGGTCACCCTGGAGCACATCGAGTGCAACGCGGCCTGCGACTTCGCGCCGGTCGTGATGGTCAACTGGGAGTTCTTCGACAACCAGACCCCGGCGAGCGCGAAGCGCATGGTCGACGACCTGCGCGCGGGGCGTCCGGTCGAGCCCACGCGCGGGGCACCGCTGTGCACCTTCAAGGAGACCGCGCGGATCCTCGCCGGCTTCCCCGACGAGCGGCCAGGAGCCGTCGAGGCGAGCGGCGGGGCCGGACCCGCGTCACTGGTGGGCCTCCGCCTGGCCAGGGGAGAGACCGCACCCGCGCGCGTGGTCCATCCGCGCGAAGGAGCGTCGCAGGACAGGGACGTCCACGAGCCGTCCCCGTCGGAGCACCTGAGCTCACACGACGCGCCACAGGACACGTCGGCCTCCGACCCGGCCCATCCGGCCGGGCCCGCCGCCGAGGAGGGGGAGTGATGACCTTGGCACCCGAACTGAAGGACACCGGTCCCGAGAAGCTGCTCGCACCCGTGCTGTCGGCCTTCTGGGACGAGGACGAGTCCTGGACGCTGGACGTCTACAAGAGGCACGAGGGATACGAGGGGCTCCGCAAGGCGCTCGCGATGTCGCCGGACGACCTGATCGCGTACGTCAAGGACTCCGGTCTGCGCGGCCGCGGCGGCGCCGGATTCCCCACCGGAATGAAATGGCAGTTCATTCCGCAGGGAGATGGAAAGCCGCACTATCTAGTTGTCAACGCCGACGAGTCGGAGCCCGGGACCTGCAAGGACATCCCGCTCCTCTTCGCGAACCCGCACAGCCTCATCGAGGGCATGATCATCGCGTGTTACGCCATCAGGTCTTCGCATGCCTTCATCTATCTCCGCGGTGAAGTCGTCCCCGTGCTGCGGCGGTTGCACGCGGCCGTGAGCGAGGCCTACGCGGCCGGCTACCTCGGACAGAACATCCTGGGCAGCGGCCTCGATCTCGACATCACCGTGCACGCCGGCGCCGGGGCGTACATCTGCGGTGAGGAGACCGCACTGCTCGACTCGCTCGAAGGCCGCCGTGGACAACCGCGGCTCCGTCCCCCCTTCCCTGCGGTCGCGGGCCTCTACGCCTGCCCGACTGTTGTGAACAACGTGGAGTCGATCGCGTCGGTTCCCGCGATCCTCCAGAAAGGCAAGGACTGGTTCAGGTCGATGGGCAGCGAGAAGTCCCCGGGCTTCACGCTGTACTCGCTCAGCGGCCACGTCGCCAGCCCCGGCCAGTACGAGGCCCCGCTCGGCATCACGCTCCGCCAGCTCCTCGAGATGAGCGGCGGGATGCGGCCCGGGCACCGGCTGAAGTTCTGGACGCCGGGCGGTTCCTCGACGCCGATGTTCACCGACGAGCACCTCGACGTCCCCCTGGACTACGAGGGCGTCGGCGCCGCCGGTTCCATGCTCGGCACCAAGGCCCTGCAGTGCTTCGACGAGACGACCTGTGTCGTCCGCGCCGTCACCCGCTGGACCGAGTTCTACGCCCACGAGTCCTGCGGCAAGTGCACCCCGTGCCGTGAAGGCACGTACTGGCTGGTGCAGTTGCTGCGCGACATCGAGGCCGGCAAGGGCGTCATGTCCGACCTCGACAAGCTCAACGACATCGCCGACAACATCAACGGCAAGTCGTTCTGCGCTCTCGGTGACGGCGCCGCCTCGCCGATCTTCTCCTCGCTCAAGTACTTCCGCGAGGAGTACGAGCAGCACATCACGGGCCGCGGCTGCCCCTTCGACCCGGCCAAGTCGACGGCCTGGGCCGACTCCCGCACGGAGGTGAACGCATGACCGTACGCCAGTCTGATAGCGGCTCCGCCGCGGGCCAACGCTCCTCAGGCGGGGGAGAGGCGGCGGTCCCGCCGGAGGATCTCGTCTCGCTGACGATCGACGGCGCCGAGATCAGCGTGCCCAAGGGCACCCTGGTCATCCGGGCCGCCGAACAGCTCGGCATCGAGATCCCCCGGTTCTGCGACCACCCCCTCCTCGACCCGGCCGGCGCCTGCCGCCAGTGCATCGTCGAGGTCGAGGGCCAGCGCAAGCCGATGGCCTCCTGCACCATCACCTGTACCGACGGGATGGTGGTGAAGACCCACCTCACCTCGCCGGTCGCCGAGAAGGCCCAGCACGGGGTGATGGAGCTCCTCCTCATCAACCACCCGCTGGACTGCCCGGTCTGCGACAAGGGCGGCGAGTGCCCCCTGCAGAACCAGGCGATGTCCCACGGCCAGGCCGAGTCCCGTTTCGAGGGCAAGAAGCGGACCTACGAGAAGCCCGTCCCGATCTCCACCCAGGTGCTGCTCGACCGCGAGCGCTGCGTGCTGTGCGCCCGCTGCACCCGCTTCTCCAACCAGGTCGCGGGCGACCCCATGATCGAACTGGTCGAGCGGGGCGCCCTCCAGCAGGTCGGCACCGGTGAGGGCGACCCCTTCGAGTCGTACTTCTCCGGCAACACCATCCAGATCTGCCCGGTCGGCGCGCTCACCTCGGCGGCGTACCGGTTCCGCTCCCGCCCCTTCGACCTGGTGTCCTCCCCGAGCGTGTGCGAACACTGCTCCGGCGGCTGCGCCACCCGCACCGACCACCGGCGCGGCAAGGTCATGCGCAAGCTCGCGGCCAACGACCCCGAGGTCAACGAGGAGTGGATCTGCGACAAGGGGCGCTTCGCCTTCCGGTACGCGCAGCAGCGGGACCGGCTGGAGCACCCGCTGGTGCGCAACCCCGAGGGCGAGCTGGTGCCGGCCTCCTGGCCGGAGGCGCTCCAGATCGCGGCTCAGGGACTGCTCGCCTCGCGCGGCCGGGCCGGAGTCCTCACCGGCGGCCGCCTCACCATCGAGGACGCCTACGCGTACAGCAAGTTCGCGCGCGTGGCGCTCGACACAAACGACATCGACTTCCGCGCGCGCGTGCACAGCGGCGAGGAGGCCGACTTCCTGACCACGCGGGTCGCCGGCCGAGGCCGTGACCTAGACGGTACGGGCGTCACGTACTCCGCGCTGGAGAAGGCACCGGCGGTCCTGCTGGTCGGGTTCGAGGCCGAGGAGGAGGCGCCCGGCGTCTTCCTGAGGCTGCGCAAGGCCTGGCGCAAGCACGGTCAGAAGGTCTTCTCGCTCGCCACGTACGCCAGCCGCGGTCTGGAGAAGGCGGGCGGCACGCTGCTGCCCGCCGCCCCCGGCACCGAGACCGAGTGGCTGGACGCGCTGGCCGGCGGAGTCGGCCTGGAGGACGACGGCAGCAGGGCCGCCGACGCGCTGCGCACCGCGGGCGCGGTGATCGTCGTCGGCGAGCGGCTGGCCGCCGTGAAGGGCGGACTGACCGCCGCCGTACGGGCCGCTTCCGCGACCGGCGCGCAGCTGGTGTGGATCCCGCGGCGGGCCGGTGAGCGCGGTGCCCTGGAGGCGGGCGCGCTGCCGTCGCTGCTGCCGGGCGGCCGCCCGGCCACCGACCCGCGCGCGCGTGAGGAGGTCGCCTCGGTCTGGGGCGTGGCCGAACTCCCGCACCGCTACGGCCGGGACACCGGTCAGATCGTCGAGGCCGCGGTCTCCGGCGAACTCCAGGCCCTGGTGGTCGCGGGCGTCGAGATCGCGGACCTGCCCGATCCGGCACGCGCGCGTGAAGCGCTCCAGGAGGTCGGGTTCGTGGTGTCGCTGGAACTGCGTCCCGGCGAGGTCACCGAGCACGCGGACGTCGTCCTGCCGGTGGCCGCGGTCGCCGAGAAGGCCGGCACCTTCCTCAACTGGGAGGGCAGGGTGCGCTTCTTCGAAGCCGCGCTCAAGCCCGACCAGATGACCCGCCGCCTCGCCCCCACCGACGCACGGGTGCTCCAGATGCTGGCCGACGCCATGGACGTGCACCTGGGCCTGCCGGATCTGCGCACCACGCGCGCGGAGATCGACCGGCTCGGCCCCTGGGACGGACCGCGCGGCACCGAACCCTTCGAGACCGGGGCCCAGTTGCCGCGGCCCGCCGCCGGAGAGGCCGTCCTGGCCGGACACCGGCTGCTGCTCGACCAGGGCCTCCTCCAGCAGGGCGACGAGGCGCTCGCCGGAACCCGGCACGCGGCACGCGCGCGTGTGTCGGCCGCGACGGCCGCCGAGGTGGGCGTCAAGGAGGGCGACCTTCTCGCCGTGACCGGCAAGACCGGAGTCGTCGAACTGCCGCTGCAGATCACCGAGATGCCCGACCGCGTGGTCTGGCTCCCGCTGAACTCCAGCGGCGGGGGCGTCGCCTCCGACGCCGGAGTGGTGCCCGGCTCCCTCGTCCACATCGGCCCGGCGACGCTCGCAGCCGAAGTTCCCAAGGAGGTGGAGGCATGAGCCCGTACCTCGCCGCGGAAGACCTCTCGATGTTCGGCACCGACCCCTGGTGGCTCGTCGTCGTCAAGGCCGTCTTCTGCTTCGCGTTCCTGATGGTGACCGTGCTGTTCTCCATCGTGTGGGAGCGCAAGGTCGTCGCCTGGATGCAGCTGCGCATCGGCCCCAACCGGCACGGCCCCTGGGGCATGCTCCAGTCGCTCGCCGACGGCATCAAGCTGATGCTCAAGGAAGACGTCATCGTCAAGCGCGCGGACAAGGTGGTGTACATCCTCGCGCCGATCGTCGCGGCCATCCCGGCCTTCATGGCGATCGCGGTGATCCCCTTCGGCCCGTCCGACAACGAGGTCTCGATCTTCGGGCACCGCACCGCGATGCAGCTCACCGACCTGCCGATCGCGATGCTCTACATCCTCGCGGTGGCCTCGGTCGGCATCTACGGCATCGTGCTGGCGGGCTGGAGCTCCGGGTCGACGTATCCGCTGCTCGGCGGCCTGCGCTCGTGCGCGCAGATGATCTCGTACGAGATCGCCATGGGCGCCGCCTTCGCCTCGGTGTTCCTCTACTCCGGGTCGATGTCGACCTCGGCGATCGTCGAGGCCCAGCAGGACCGCTGGTACATCGTCCTGCTGCCGGTCTCCTTCATCATCTACGTCATCACCATGGTCGGCGAGACCAACCGCGCCCCCTTCGACATGCCGGAGTCCGAGGGCGACCTGGTCGGCGGCTTCAACACCGAGTACTCGTCGATCAAGTTCGCGCTGTTCATGCTCGCCGAGTACGTGAACATGGTGACGGTCTCGGCCGTGACGACCACGCTCTTCCTCGGCGGCTGGCGGGCACCCTGGCCCATCAGCACCTTCTGGGAGGGCGCCAACCACGGCTGGTGGCCGCTGCTCTGGTTCGTCATCAAGGTGCAGCTGCTGCTGTTCTTCTTCATCTGGCTGCGCGGCACGCTCCCGCGGGTCCGCTACGACCAGTTGATGAAGCTCGGCTGGAAGGTCCTCATCCCGGTCTCCGTGGTGTGGCTGATGCTCGTCGCGACCGTGCGGACCCTGCGCAACGAGAACTACGACTTCGCCGACATCGCCCTCTACGTGGGCGGCGGAGTCCTGGTCCTGCTGCTGCTCTCCTTCGTCGCCGACATGTTCCGCGAGAAGTCGAAGGAGACCGCACAGCCCGCCGAACAGCCGGCCGGATTCGACCCGATGGCGGGCGGATTCCCCGTCCCACCGCTGCCCGGACAGGAGTTGCCGCCGGTGCCCAGGCGCCGCTCGCGCCAGGAGCGGGAGCTGATTGTCAGTGGCGGGCCCGATACTCACAGTGACGGACCGTTGACTGGTTCTACGGATGGAAAGGAGGCGTCCGATGGCTGAGGAGCCCAAGGAGGCCGGGCCCATGAAGCCTGGCTTCATGAACCCCGTCGCCGGCTTCGGCGTGACCTTCAAGGCCATGTTCAAGAAGCGGCTGACCGAGCAGTACCCGGAGCAGGAGAAGACCACCGCTCCGCGGTTCCACGGACGGCACCAGCTCAACCGCCATCCGGACGGCCTGGAGAAGTGCGTCGGCTGCGAGCTGTGCGCCTGGGCCTGCCCCGCCGACGCCATCTACGTGGAGGGCGCCGACAACACCGACGAGGAGCGCTACTCGCCGGGCGAGCGGTACGGCCGCGTCTACCAGATCAACTACGCCCGCTGCATCCTGTGCGGGCTGTGCATCGAGGCGTGCCCCACGCGCGCGCTGACGATGACCAACGAGTTCGAGCTGGCCGACAGCAGCCGCGCCAACCTCATCTACACCAAGGAACAACTGCTCGCCGGCCTCGAAGAGGGCATGGTCGACTCGCCCCACGCCATCTACCCCGGCACCGACGAGCAGGACTACTACCGGGGTCTGGTCACCGAGGCCGCGCCCGGCACCGTGCCCCAGGTCGCCGTCTCCAGGGGTGAGGTGGTCCAGGAGGCCGACTCGACCTTCGGCGAGGACGAACCGGCGTCCGGGAAGGTGATCGGACGATGACCGCACCTCTCCAGCTCGCCGCCACAGCCACGCTGGCCGCCGGCACCTCCACCGGCGAGGCCTTCCAGTTCTGGGTCCTCGGCACCGTCGCCGTGATCGGCGCCCTGTGCACCGTCTTCATGAAGAAGGCCGTGCACAGCGCGCTCTGTCTCGCCGGCACGATGATCATCCTGGCGGTGTTCTACCTCGCCAACGGCGCCTACTTCCTCGGCGTCGTCCAGATCGTCGTCTACACCGGCGCGATCATGATGCTGTTCCTGTTCGTGGTGATGCTCGTCGGCGTGACCGCGGCGGACTCCCTGAAGGAGACCATCAGGGGCCAGCGCTGGCTGGCCCTGCTGTGCGGGCTCGGCTTCGGCATCCTGCTCTTCGCCGGCATCGGCAACGCCTCCCTCAAGCAGTTCAACGGCCTCACCCAGGCCAACGCGGGCGGCAATGTGGAGGGCCTCGCGACCCTCATCTTCACCAAGTACGTCTTCGCCTTCGAAATCACCGGCGCCCTGCTGATCACGGCCGCCGTCGGCGCCATGGTGCTCACCCACCGCGAGCGCACCGAGCGCGCCCTGACCCAGCGTGAGATGGCCGAGCAGCGCGTCCGCGAGGGCAAGCACGTCCCGCCCCTGCCCGCCCCCGGCGTCTACGCCCGGCACAACGCGGTGGACATCGCGGGCCTGCTGCCCGACGGCACCCCGTCCGAGCTCACGGTCAGCAAGACGCTGCGGGACCGCGGCCAGATCCGTGACGTCTCGACCGAGGCGCTCAACGACCTCAAGGCGCTGGAGCAGCGCGCCGAGGAGCGCCTGGAGCGGACCGAGATCGAACCGGCCACCTTCAAGAAGGAGGCGACGAAGTGAACCCGGTCAACTACCTCTACCTCGCCGCCCTGCTGTTCACGATCGGCGCCACCGGCGTACTGATCAGGCGCAACGCCATCGTGGTGTTCATGTGCATCGAGCTCATGCTCAACGCCTGCAACCTCGCGTTCGTCGCCTTCTCCCGGATGCACGGCAATCTCGACGGCCAGATCATCGCCTTCTTCACGATGGTCGTCGCCGCCGCGGAGGTCGTGGTCGGGCTCGCGATCATCGTGTCGCTGTTCCGTTCCCGCCACTCGGCCTCGGTCGACGACGCCAGCCTGATGAAGCTGTAAGGGGTCGCTGCATCGTGGAGAACCTGATTGCGCTGCTCATCGCGGCGCCCCTGCTCGGAGCGGCGGTCCTGCTGACCGGCGGCCGGCGGCTGGACGCCGTCGGCCACTGGATCGGCACGATCCTCGCCGCCGCCTCCTTCGTGTTCGGCGCCATCCTCTTCGCCGACCTGCTCGGCAAGAACGCCGAACACCGCACGCTCATCCAGCACCTGTACACATGGGTGCCGGTCGAGGGCTTCCAGGCCGACGTCACCTTCCGCCTCGACCAGCTGTCGATGACGTTCGTGCTGCTGATCACCGGCGTCGGCTCGCTGATCCACCTGTACTCCATCGGGTACATGGAGCACGACGAG
The DNA here is from genome assembly GCF_040606575.1 of Streptomyces sp. NPDC005402. Classification (NCBI taxonomy): domain Bacteria; kingdom Bacillati; phylum Actinomycetota; class Actinomycetes; order Kitasatosporales; family Streptomycetaceae; genus Streptomyces; species Streptomyces sp. NPDC005402. The sequence continues at coordinate 442,848 of NZ_JBEXFB010000003.1, read as the reverse complement.
CGGCGCCGCCGCTTCTTCGGCTATCTGAACCTGTTCCTCGCGGCGATGCTGCTGCTCGTCCTCGCCGACAACTACCTGCTGCTCTACGTCGGCTGGGAGGGCGTCGGTCTCGCCTCCTACCTGCTGATCGGCTTCTGGCAGCACAAGCCCAGCGCGGCCACCGCGGCGAAGAAGGCCTTCCTGGTCAACCGCGTCGGCGACATGGGCCTGTCGATCGCGATCATGCTGATGTTCACGACGTTCGGGACCTTCGCCTTCGGCCCGGTCCTCGGCACCCATGAGAAGCCCGGACTCGTCGACGGCGCGTCCGAGGCCACGCTCACCGGCATCGCCCTGATGCTGCTGCTCGCCGCCTGCGGCAAGTCCGCCCAGGTGCCGCTGCAGTCCTGGCTCGGGGACGCGATGGAGGGTCCGACCCCGGTCTCGGCCCTCATCCACGCGGCGACCATGGTGACCGCGGGCGTCTACCTGATCGTCCGCTCCGCCAACATCTTCAACCTCGCCCCGGACGCCCAGCTCGTCGTCACCGTCGTCGGCGCCGTCACGCTCCTGTTCGGTGCGATCGTCGGTTGCGCGAAGGACGACATCAAGAAGGCCCTCGCAGGATCGACCATGTCGCAGATCGGCTACATGGTGCTCGCCGCGGGCCTCGGCCCCATCGGCTACGTCTTCGCGATCATGCACCTGGTGACGCACGGCTTCTTCAAGGCCGGGCTCTTCCTCGGCGCCGGTTCGGTCATGCACGGCATGAACGACGAGGTCGACATGCGCAAGTACGGCGGCCTCCGGAAGTACATGCCGGTCACCTTCGTCACCTTCGGCCTCGGCTACCTCGCGATCATCGGCTTCCCGGGTCTGTCCGGCTTCTTCTCCAAGGACAAGATCATCGAGGCGGCCTTCGCCAAGGGCGGCACCGAGGGCTGGATCCTCGGCGCCTGTGCCCTGCTGGGCGCGGCCATCACGGCCTTCTACATGACGCGCGTGATGCTGATGACGTTCTTCGGGGAGGAGCGCTGGAAGAGCCGGCCCACCCGCTCCCCGGAGGCCCCGAGCGCCGAGCCGGCCGCCGAGCACCACGGCGAGCACGCGGAGCCGCACCCGCACGAGTCCCCCAAGTCCATGACGATCCCGATGATCGTGCTGGCCTTCGGATCGGTCTTCGCGGGCGGTTTCTTCAGCATCGGCGACCGTTTCCTGCACTGGCTGGAGCCCATCACCGGGCACGACCACGGAGACGCGCCGATCGGCGCGACCACGGTCACGGCGGCCACGGTGACCGTGATGGTCATCGGCGTCGCGATCGCCTGGCTCCAGTACGGCAGGCGCCCGGTCCCGGTCGTCGCCCCGCGCGGGTCGCTGCTCACCCGGGCCGCCCGGCGCGACCTGCTCCAGGACGACTTCAACCACGTCGTGCTGGTCCGCGGCGGAGAACACCTCACGCGGTCCCTGGTGTACGTCGACCACACCCTGGTCGACGGCGTGGTCAACGGCACGGCGGCCTCGGTCGGCGGTCTCTCCGGGCGGATGCGCAAGCTGCAGAACGGCTACGCGCGGTCGTACGCGGTCTCGATGTTCGGCGGCGCGGCGATCCTCGTCGCCGCGACCCTGCTGATGAGGGCGGTCTGATACCGATGTCCTTTCCTCTGCTGACAGCGACGGCGGTGCTCCCGGCGATCGGGGCCATCGCCACGGCCGCCGTGCCGGCCGCTCGGCGCACCGCGGCCAAGTGGCTGGCGCTGCTCGTCTCGCTCGCCACCCTCGCCCTCGCGATCACCGTCCTGGTCCGCTTCGACCCGGACGGCGCCCGCTACCAGCTCACCGAATCGCACGCCTGGATCGCCGACTTCGGGGTCCGCTACGAACTGGGCGTGGACGGCATCGGGGTGGCGCTGCTCGCGCTGACCGCGCTGCTGATCCCGTTCATCATCCTGGCGGGCTGGCACGACGCCGACCCGCTGGAGACCGGAAGCAAGCGGTGGCGGCCGACGCAGGGCTTCTTCGCCCTGATCCTGGCCGTCGAGGCGATGGTGATCATCTCCTTCGAGGCCACCGACGTCTTCCTCTTCTACATCTTCTTCGAAGCCATGCTGATCCCGATGTACTTCCTCATCGGCGGCTTCGGGGACCGGGCCCACGCCGGCTCCGACGAGAAGGCGGCGGCCCAGCGCTCGTACGCCGCCGTGAAGTTCCTCCTCTACAACCTGGTCGGCGGGCTGATCATGCTGGCCGCGGTGATCGGCCTCTACGTCGTCGCCGGGAACTTCAGCCTTCAGGAGATCGCCGAGGCGCGGGCCAACGGCTCGCTCCACATGGCGACCGACACCGAACGTTGGCTGTTCCTCGGGTTCTTCTTCGCCTTCGCGGTGAAGGCGCCCCTGTGGCCGCTGCACACCTGGCTGCCCAACGCGATGGGGGAGGCCACCGCCCCGGTCGCCGTCCTCATCACGGCGGTCGTCGACAAGGTGGGCACCTTCGCGATGCTCCGCTTCTGCCTCCAGCTCTTCCCGGAGGCCAGCAAGTGGGCGACGCCCGCGATCCTCGTCCTGGCGGTGATCAGCATCATCTACGGGGCGCTGCTCGCGGTCGGCCAGCGGGACATCAAGCGGCTGGTGGCCTACGCGTCGATCTCGCACTTCGGCTTCATCATCATGGGCATCTTCGCGATGACCAGCCAGGGCCAGTCCGGTGCGACGCTCTACATGGTCAACCACGGGATCTCGACGGCCGCGCTGATGCTGGTGGCCGGCTTCCTGATCTCGCGGCGCGGCTCGCGGCTCATCGCCGACTACGGCGGTGTCCAGAAGGTCGCCCCGGTGCTCGCCGGCACCTTCCTGATCGGTGGTCTGGCGACCCTCTCGCTGCCCGGGCTCGCACCCTTCGTCAGTGAGTTCCTGGTCCTGGTCGGCACGTTCGCGCGTTACCCGGTCATCGGCATCATCGCGACCTTCGGCATCGTGCTCGCCGCGCTGTACACCCTCGTCCTCTACCAGCGGACGATGACGGGCCCGGTGAAGCCGGAGGTCTCCGCGATGCCCGACCTGCGCGCGCGTGAGCTCGTGGTCGTGGCCCCGCTGGTCGTCCTGTTGATCTTCCTGGGCGTCTATCCGAAGCCCGTCACGGACATCGTGAACCCGGCGGTGAAGTCGACCATGTCCGACGTACACAAGAAGGACCCCAAGCCCGAGGTGGAGGCGGCCAAGTGAGCGCAGTAGCCGTCCACAGCCTGTGGACAACCGCGGCCGACCCGATCTCCAAGATCGACGCGCCGAAGATCGAATACGGGCAATTGTCACCCACCCTGATCGTCGTGGGCGCGGCGCTCATCGGAGTGCTGGTCGAGGCCTTCGTCCCGCGCAAGTTCCGTTACTACGCCCAGCTGTTCGTCTCCGTCGTGGCGCTGTGCGCCGCCTTCGCGGCGGTCGTCGCACTGGCCGCCGACGGATACGCCACCACCAAGGCCGGCATCGCGGCCATGGGCGCGATCGCCGTCGACGGACCGGCCCTGTTCCTCCAGGGCACGATCCTGCTGGCGGGCCTGGTCGGCCTGTTCACCTTCGCCGAACGGCGGCTCGACCCCGAGACACACGGCAACCGGGTCGACTCGTTCGCCGCGCAGGCCGCCTCCGTGCCGGGCAGCGACAGCGAGAAGGCGGCCGTGAAGGCCGGGTTCACCACCACCGAGGTGTTCCCGCTGCTGCTCTTCGCCGTCGCCGGCATGCTGATCTTCCCGGCCGCCAACGACCTGCTGACGCTGTTCGTGGCCCTGGAGGTCTTCTCGCTCCCGCTGTACCTGCTGTGCGCGCTGGCCCGCCGCAAGCGGCTCATGTCGCAGGAGGCCGCGGTCAAGTACTTCCTGCTCGGCGCGTTCGCCTCCGCGTTCACCCTGTTCGGCATCGCCCTGCTGTACGGCTACGCGGGCTCGGTGTCGTACGGCACGATCGCGAAGGTCGTCGACGGCACCATCGGCACCGTGGACCCGGCGCTCGCCGACACCATGGGCAACGACGCGCTGCTGCTGATCGGCGCCGCGATGATCGTCATGGGCCTTCTGTTCAAGGTCGGCGCGGTGCCGTTCCACATGTGGACGCCGGACGTCTACCAGGGCGCTCCCACCCCGGTCACCGGCTTCATGGCGGCGGCGACCAAGGTGGCCGCCTTCGGCGCGCTGCTCAGGATCCTCTACGTCGTTCTGCCGGGCCTGCGCTGGGACTGGCGGCCGGTCATGTGGGCCGTCGCGATCGTCACCATGCTCGGCGGTGCGATCGTCGCGATCACGCAGACCGACATCAAGCGGCTGCTGGCGTACTCGTCGATCGCGCACGCCGGGTTCATCCTCGCGGGAGTCATCGCGACCACTCCGGACGGGGTCTCGTCGGTCCTCTTCTACCTGGCGGCGTACTCGTTCGTGACGATCGGCGCGTTCGCCGTGGTCACGCTGGTCCGGGACGCCGGTGGTGAGGCGACGCACCTGTCCAAGTGGGCGGGCCTGGGCCGCCGTTCACCGCTGGTGGCCGCGGTGTTCGCGGTGTTCCTGCTGGCCTTCGCCGGTATCCCGCTGACCTCCGGCTTCGCCGGGAAGTTCGCCGTGTTCAAGGCGGCGGCGGAGGGCGGCGCGGCGCCGCTCGTCGTGGTCGGTGTGATCTCGTCGGCCATCGCCGCGTTCTTCTACATCCGCGTGATCGTGCTGATGTTCTTCAGCGAGCCGCGCCCGGACGGGCCGACGGTCGCCGTGCCGTCGCCGCTGACGATGACGGCGATCGGGGTCGGTGTGGCGGTCACGCTGGTCCTCGGTGTGGCGCCGCAGTACTTCCTGGACCTGGCGAACCAGGCGGGAGTGTTCGTGCGCTGACCTGCGGTATCTGGACCGTGTTCACGCTGTGGGCCCCGGCTCCCTCCAAGGGAGCCGGGGCCCACCGCATGCGGTCACAGGTCCAGGTCCAGATCCGACATCAGGTCCGGGTCCGCGTCCGGCTCCGCCGCCGCCGAGCACGTCACATCAGGGTGTGTGGGGCTGAAGAGACCGCTGGGGTTCGTCTTGTAGATCCAGGCCCGCAAGGTGTAGCTGGAGCCCAGATCCGGCAGGTCGACCGGAGCCTGGAACGTCTGACCGAACATCGTCGGCGCGTCGGCCCCCGACCCGGCCTTCACGACCCACTCCACCGCGGTGAGCCTGCGCCCGTACGGGCCGTCCTCGTAGAGGAGAGCCGCGGGCTTCTCGGGGTCGGTCTGCCCGACGTTCTCCTGGTTGACGTAGCGGTAGCCCGTACCGGACACGCAGGGCGTCGGAGCGAAGCCGTCGGCGACGGCGTAGGGCTCGTAGGCGTACATGCCGGTGGCCCCGTACGTCGCGAGCAGCTCCGTCCACACGGACGGGTCCGGGTCGGCTGCCTGTGCCGGGACGGCGGTCAGTGAGAAGGCCGCTGCCGCCGCGACGGTGAGCACTGCCTTCAGAGGCCGAGGGGCCATAATGGTTCTCCTTGAGGCGCTTGAGGCGGGAGGGGCGCGCGGGTGAGGCGCCGTCCGTCGGGCGGACCGGGCCTCCCCAGCCCGCCCCGGCAGCATGTCCCCGCCTCGAACGGGTGCGCCATGCGGCATCGGCCGTTCGGATGACCACGCAACGTCACGGGGTCGGCCTGTGGATAACTCCGACGCTGTCGGTCCCGGCACCTATCGTGGAGGCAGTGGTCGAGGGACGACGTACGGGGGACGGGACTATGGGCGGGATGGGCGGTATCAGCGAGATGCCAGGGATCACCGGGACACCGGGCGCGAGCGACAGCGAGGCACTGGCCACGCTGCACCGGGTCTTCGGTTACGACGCCTTCCGCGGCGAGCAGGAAGAGATCATCGAGCATGTGGTGGCCGGCGGGGACGCCGTCGTCCTCATGCCGACCGGCGGCGGCAAGTCGCTGTGCTACCAGATTCCGTCCCTGGTCAGACCCGGCACGGGCATCGTCGTCTCACCGCTCATCGCGCTGATGCAGGACCAGGTGGACGCACTCAGGGCGCTCGGCGTGCGCGCCGGGTTCATGAACTCCACGCAGGACTTCGACGAGCGCCGTGTGGTGGAGGCCGAGTTCCTGGCCGGAGAGCTGGACCTGCTCTACCTCGCGCCGGAGCGGCTGCGCCTCGACGCCACACAGGACCTGCTCTCCCGCGGCAAGATCGCCGTGTTCGCCATCGACGAGGCGCACTGCGTCTCCCAGTGGGGCCACGACTTCCGCCCCGACTACCTGATGCTGTCCGTGCTCGGCGAGCGCTGGCCCGACGTCCCGCGGATCGCGCTCACCGCGACGGCCACCCGTGCCACGCACGAGGAGCTCACCCAGCGGCTGAACATGCCGAAAGCCCGGCACTTCGTGGCCAGCTTCGACCGGCCCAACATCCAGTACCGGATCATCCCCAAGGCCGACCCCAAGAAGCAGCTCCTGGCGTTCCTGCGGGAGGAACACGCCGGCGACGCGGGCATCGTGTACTGCCTCTCCCGCAAGTCGGTGGACGCCACCGCCGAGTTCCTCTCCCGCAACGGCATCGAGGCGGTCCCGTACCACGCGGGCCTGGACGCGGGCACCCGCGCCGCCCACCAGTCCCGCTTCCTGCGCGAGGACGGCCTGGTCGTGGTGGCGACCATCGCCTTCGGGATGGGCATCGACAAGCCGGACGTCCGTTTCGTGGCCCACCTCGATCTGCCCAAGTCGGTCGAGGGCTACTACCAGGAGACGGGCCGCGCGGGGCGTGACGGACTGGCGTCCACGGCCTGGATGGCCTACGGGCTCAACGACGTCATACAGCAGCGCAAGATGATTCAGTCGAGCGAGGGCGACGAGGCGTTCCGGCGCCGGGCCGCCGCCCACCTGGACTCGATGCTGGCGCTGTGCGAGACCGCGCAGTGCAGGCGCGGGCAGCTGCTGAACTACTTCGGCCAGGAACCGGACCCCGCGGGCTGCGGCAACTGCGACACCTGCCTCACCCCGCCCGAGACCTGGGACGGCACCGTCGCGGCCCAGAAGGTGCTGTCGACGATCGTGCGGCTGCAGCGGGAGCGCGGGCAGAAGTTCGGGGCCGTGCAGATCGTCGACATCCTGCTCGGCAAGCGCAGCGGCAAGGTCATCCAGTTCGACCACGACCAGCTGTCCGTGTTCGGTATCGGCGAGGAGCTCTCCGAAGCTGAATGGCGCGGTGTCGTACGGCAGTTGCTGGCCCAGGGGCTGCTCGCGGTCGAGGGGGACTACGGCACGCTGGTGCTGACCGAGGCGAGCGGCGCGGTGCTGCGGCGGGAGCGCGAGGTGCCGCTGCGCAAGGAACCGAAGAAGCCGGTGAGTGCCAAGTCCGGCACTTCGACCTCCGGGCGGGGCAAGGCCAAGGCCGTGGTGGCGGAGCTGCCCGAGGCGCTGGTGCCGGCGTTCGAGGCACTGCGGGCCTGGCGCGCCGAGCAGGCCCGTGAGCAGGGCGTCCCGGCGTACGTCATCTTCCATGACGCCACGCTCAGGGAGATCGTCACGGTCTGGCCCACCTCGGTGGCGCAGCTCGGGAGCGTCGGCGGGGTCGGCGAGAAGAAGCTCGTGACGTACGGGGAGGGCGTGATCGAGGTGTTGGCCTCCCTGGACGGCCCGGCGGGAGACACTGCGCCGGCCGGGCCCGGTGCACCGGCGGGGTCTGCCACGTCGTCCGGTGACGACGACCACTGGCCCGAGATGGACGCCGAGCCCGAGCCGGAGGACTGGATATAGAGGAGGCCGGGACGATTCGGAGATCGTCCCGGCCGGGTGCGGCGGGGGCGCAGCGGGTGCCGCTACGACGGGTGCTGCAACCCCCGCGCCGCATAAGCCCTGACGTCCGCATCCGAGTCCGTCGTCGCCGTGGCCAGCGCCGCGCGGGCGTCCTCGGAACCCGGGTGCCGGGTCAGGGCCAGCACAGCGGCCTTGCGGACGTCGGCGTTGGGGTCGGCGAGGGCCTTGGCGAGGGCGGGCACGGCCACGTCCGGATCGGCGGCGGACAGCGCCGTCGCGGCACCCGACCGGACCTGCCAGGCGGAGGCCGACAGCGCGGTGACCGCGCGGGCGGCGAGGGGTGCGGGGCAGCCGGTGGTGCCCAGTGCTCCGTAAGCGGCCCCCTGCACCAGGGCGTCGGGGTCCTCGGTGAGACGACTCAGGGCGTCGAGGGCGACGTCGAGCGGGCGTTCCGCCGACACCGTCGCCAGTGCCTTGGCGATCGTCACGCGGACCTCGCGGGACGGGTCGGTGGTGGCCGCGCGGGCGAGCTCCACGACCGCGTCGACCGAGACGAGGGCGCGGACGGCCTCGATGCGGACGGCGATGTCCGAGTCGGCGAGGGCCCCGGCGAACAGGTCGGTGTCACCGAGGCGCAGGGCCCGCAGGACGTCCAGGGCGGCGGCGCGGACGACGGGGTCCGCTTCGGACAGGGCGGCGGCGAGGCCGTCGCGCAGGGCGGGTTCGGCCGGGAGCGTCTCCACCAGCTCGCGCAGTGAGGCGGCCGCGGTGGCGCGGACCTCGGGGGCGGGATCCCGGAGCGCCTCGGCGAGGGCGGGACCGGTGCCCGGGGGCAGGGTCTCGGTCAGCACAGCCAGGGCCTCGCGCCGGACGGCGGGCGCGGAGTCGGCCAAGTAGGGCTGCAGGGCGTCGAGTTCGGGCTCGTCCTCGGCGAGGGCGACGAGTTCGAGGAGGCGGGCGGAGGAGTTCTCGGGCGTGGGGTGGGGAGGGGTGGGGTGGGGAGGGGGGAGGGGCCCCCTCCCCGTCGGCAGCGAGTTCGCTCCCACACCGACGCCCACCCCGGCCGCCACCGGCGCCCGGTCCCGTGCCCCCGCCGTCGCCACCTCCTCGGCGTGCACCTCGCCGATGTGCCGGGAGGGGCCGCCAACGGGGGTGAACTCGTCGATCGGGACCAGATAGGGAGCCACGGGCCGGGCCGTGAACTCCATCGCACCGGAGGGGGATTTGTGCAGGTCGAGGTGGTGGAACCAGGAGGCGTCGTCGCGATGGGGGTGGTCGAGACGGTCGTGGTAGAGGCCCCAGCGGGACTCCGTGCGGGCCAGGGAGGCGCGCGCGGCCATTTCGGCGCAGTCGCGGATGAAGGAGACCTCGGCGCAGCGCATCAGCTCGTGCGGGATGCGGGCGCCCATCGCGGCGATGTCCTCCCGCATCCGTTCGAACGACTCCAGGGCCAGCGAAAGACGGGCGCCGGACTTCGGCGGGGCCACGTAGTCGTTCACGAAGCGGCGCAGCTTGTACTCGACCTGGGGCTGCGGAGGACCGTCCGGGTTGCGCAGCGGGCGGTAGATCAGTTCGTGCGCCTCGCGGAGCTGGTCGAGCGGCAACTCCCCTTCGTACGGCGTGTACTGGGAGGCGTCCGCGCCCGCGAGGTCGCCGAAGACGAACGCGCCGATCATGTAGTTGTGCGGGACGCAGGCCAGGTCCCCGGCGGCGTAGAGGCGGGGGACGGTCGTACGGGCGTGGTCGTCGACGCGGACGCCGGAGGCCGAGTGGCCGCCGCACAGTCCGATCTCGGAGATGTGCATCTCGATGTCGTGGGTGCGGTAGTCGTGACCACGTCCCTCGTGGAAGGTCCCGCGGGTGGGCCGTTCCGTGGAGTGCAGGATCGACTCCAGGGACGAGATCGACTCCTCGGGGAGGTGACTCAGCTTCAGGTACACCGGCCCGCGGTCGGAGGCGACCTCCGCCGCGAACTCGGCCATCATCTGCCCGGACCAGTAGTCGGAGTCGACGAAGCGCTCGCCGTGCCGGTTGACCTGGTAGCCGCCGAAGGGGTTGGCGACGTACGCGCACGCGGGGCCGTTGTAGTCCTTGATCAGCGGGTTGATCTGGAAGCACTCGATGCCGGTCAGCTCGGCGCCGGCGTGGTAGGCCATGGCGTAGCCGTCGCCCGCGTTGGTCGGGTTCTCGTAGGTGCCGTACAGGTAGCCGGAGGCGGGCAGGCCCAGGCGGCCGCAGGCGCCGGTCGCCAGGATCACCGCGCCCGCGCGGACGGTGACGAACGCGCCGGTACGGGTGTTGAAGCCGACCGCGCCCACCGCGCGCCCGTCCTCGGGAGCCGTCAGCACCCGTACCGGCATCACCCGGTTCTCGATGCGGATCCGTTCCCGCATCTCGCGCCGCCGCAGCTGCCGGTACAGCACCTTCTTGACGTCCTTGCCCTCCGGCATCGGCAGCACGTACGAGCCGGAGCGGTGGACCTGGCGGACCGCGTAGTCGCCGTGCTCGTCCTTCTCGAACTTCACGCCGTACGACTCCAGGCGCTGCACCATGCCGAAGCCGCGGGTGGCGGTCTGGCGGACGGTGGACTGGTCGACGATGCCGTCGTTGGCGCGGGTGATCTCGGCGACGTAGTCGTCGGGTTCGGCGCGGCCGGGGATGACCGCGTTGTTGACGCCGTCCATGCCCATGGCGAGGGCACCGGAGTGGCGGACGTGGGCCTTCTCCAGGAGGAGCACGTTCGCGCCGTGCTCGGCGGCGGTCAGGGCGGCCATGGTTCCGGCGGTGCCGCCGCCGATGACGAGGACGTCGCAGCGGATCTCCTCGGCCTCGGAGAGGGCGGGGATCTCGAGCGGCGTGTTGGGGGAGGGCGTGGTCACCGGAGGGCCTTTCAGGTTCCGAGCGAGGAGAGGACGTCGCGCCGCAGGGCCACGCGCGCGGGATCGTCGTGCGCCGTACGGTCGCGCGGGCGCGGCACGTCGCGTACGGCGGTCAGGCGGCCGGCCCCGAGGAGCGCCACGCGGTCGCCGAGGAACAGGGCCTCGTCCACGTCGTGGGTGACGAAGACGACGGTCGCGCCCGTGCCCCGGAGCACCTCGACCAGCAGGTCCTGCATGCCGGCGCGGGTCTGGGCGTCGAGGGCGCCGAAGGGTTCGTCCATGAGGACGGCACGGGGCGCTCCCGCGAGGGCTCGGGCCAGTTGGGCGCGTTGGCGCTGCCCGCCGGAGACGTGGTGCGGCAACTGCCGGGCGTGGTCGGCGAGTCCGACCCGGGCCAGCCAGGACTCGGCCTGTGTGCGGCGCTCGGTGCGTGACAGGCCCTTGATGGCCAGCGGGAGTTCGACGTTGGCGCGCAGGGTGCGCCAGGGCAGGAGGGCGTCCTCCTGGAAGACCAGGGCGCGCTCGGCACCGGGGCCGGTGAGGGGGCGGCCGTCCTGGGAGACGCCGCCCGAGAGCAGCGGGAGGAGGCCGGCCAGGGTGCGCAGCAGCGTGGACTTGCCGCAGCCGGAGGAGCCCACGACGGTGAGGATCTCGCCGGGGGCGATGTCCAGCTGGACGCCGGTGACCACGGGGGCGCCGGGGCGGCCGAGGGTGGCGTCGCGGAGGACGAGGCGGGTGCCGCGCGGGACGGACGGTGCCTGGGTGGCCGTATCGACGACGGTGTCAGACGAGGTGCTCATCGCGTGCCTCCTGGGCCTCGGATTCAGGTCCCTCACGAAGGGGTGCGGCTACGGCGCGCGGTGTCCTGGGCCGGGTCGCGGCGACGTACGACGTCCTCGGCAGCCACCGCGTCAGGCGGCGGCCGACGAGCTCCACGGCCGTGGAGGTGAGCCAGCCGAGGACGCCGATGGTGACCATGCCGACGAAGACGCCCGCGTAGTTGACGACGGTGTAGTCCTGCCAGGTGCGGTAGCCCACGCCGTACTGGCCGGAGATCATCTCGGCGGAGATCACACAGATCCACGAGACGCCGATGCCGACGGACAGTCCGCCGAAGATGCCGGGCAGGGCGCCCGGCAGGACGACCGAGGCGAGGATCCGCCACCGGCCGCCGCCCATGGTCAGCACCGCCTCCTCCCACACCGGCGTCAGGGCGCGGACCGCGTGCCGGGTGGAGACCAGGACGGGGAAGAAGGCGGCGGTGAAGGTGATGAAGACGATGCCCTGCTCGTTGGAGGGGAACAGCAGGATCGCGACGGGGACCAGGGCGATCGCCGGGATCGGGCGGACGACCTCCAGGACCGAGCCGAGCAGGTCCTCGGCGAGGCGGGAGCGCGCGACGAGCACGCCCGTGGCGACGCCGAGCACCGCGGCGAGCAGGAAACCGGTGAGGATGCGGGTGAGGCTGTCGGTGAGGTCGGTCCAGTAGTCGGGGCCGGACACCCGGTCGGCGAAGGCGCGGGCCACGTCGGCGACCGTGGGGAACTGCGAGAAGCGCAGCCACAGGTCGATGTTCAGGCTGGTCAGCAACTGCCAGAGGCCGAGAGCGACCGCCAGCGAGGCCGCTCTCAGCGCATACCGGCTCACGACGCCCGCTCCAGCGCGTCGGCGTACGTGACGACCCGGGCGCCGCCGTGCGCGGAGAGGTACGCCCGCGCGGTCTCCGGGGCGACGAAGGGCAGGAGCCGGTCGCCGTCGGCCACCCAGACCGCCTTGTCGGCGAACCAGAGGGTGCCGGTGGTGGCGTCGGGGACGTAGGCGGCGCGGATGCCGGTCCGGTGCGCGGAGACGTACTTCAGCAGCTCCGTCGGTGTCTTGAAGCTTTGTGTCGTGGAGGCGCCCTTGGGCCAGACCTCGCTCGCGGAGGCGGACGGCTTCGAGGCGAGGCGGGCCGCGTAACCCGCGCCGAGGGCCTTCCTGACGTACTGGTCGTCGACGAAGGCGTCCACGTCGATGTCGCCGGTCAGCTTGGCCGCCTTCAGCACCGAGACGTCCTGCTTGAGCGCGGAGATCAGCTGGGGCTTGACCGCCGGGTCGAAGGTGGCGATGCCGTGGTCGCCGTTGTAGAGGTAGACGACCTCGGCGGGCAGGCCGGTGGCCTTCGCGACCGACTCGGCGGCGGCGACCGGGTGGTCGTCGAGATAGTCGGTGGCCTCGGCCTGGGCCTTCAGGAACGCCTCCAGGACCGCCGGGCGCTGCTTGGCGAAGTCCTCGCGGGCGGTGACGCCGTGGAAGGTCGGCAGGTCCAGCTCGGCGCCGTCGTACAGGGCCTTCGCCTTGCCCTGGTAGGTGAGCAGGCCGGGCCAGGCGACGAACTGGGAGAGCGCGTCCGTGCTGCCCGCCGACAGGGCCGAAGCGCCGACCGCGGGCTGCTGGTTGAGCTTCTCGATGCCCTTGTCCGGGTCGATGCCGGCGCGCTGAAGGGCGCGCACGAGGGTGCCGTCGGCGGCGGAGCCGACGCTCGTGGAGACCTTCTTGCCGCGCAGGTCCTTGAGCGAGGCGAGTTTCGAGCCGGGGGAGGTGACGATGGTGTTGAGGCCGCCGCGCAGGTTGTAGCCGGTGACCGAGACCAGGCGGGTGGGCTTGCCGAGCTGCTTGCCGCGGGCCGCGTTGATGAGGAGCGGGAAGTCGCCCATCGAGCCGATGTCGATCTTCCCGGCGGTCATCTGGGCGGTGATGGGGGCGCCCGTGGCGTAGTCCTGCCAGTCGACCTTGTACGTCTTGCCGTCGTGCAGCGCGTTCAGCTCCTTCTCGAAGTAGCCGAGGGAACGCAGCAGGGTGCCGGCGGTGACCGTGTTGATGGTCTTGGACTGGTAGCCGACGGTGACGGTGACCGTGGAGCCGTCGCCCGCCTGGGCGCTGCCGCAGGCCGTCAGCGGCGCCAGCAACAGCAGAGCGGCGACAACTGGTTTGTGTTTCACGGGAGTTCGGGACCTCTCACCGGAGCAGATAGGGCATGTTGACCGTGACGGCTCCGGTGGGACAGCGGGCCGCGCACGGGCCGCAGTACCAGCACTCGTCGACGTGCATGTAGGCCTTGCCGCTGCTGGTGTCGATGGCCAGCGAGTCCAGCGGGCACATGTCGACGCAGAGGGTGCAGCCGTCGATGCACTTCGACTCGTCGATGGTCACGGGCACGTCGGCCCGCTGGGGCGCCAAGGGCATGGCTGTCTCCAGGAAACGGCTCGGAAAGAGGTCAGAGGGAGCGGTGCAGCAGGCCGCTCATGGTGATGCGGTCACCGCGGAAGCGGATGAACTCCAGGTCGACCGGGCGGCCGTCGGCGAGGTGCGTGAGGCGTTCCAGCATGAGGACGGCCGCGCCGCGCGGGGCTTCCAGTACGGCGGCGGAGTGCGCGTCCGCGTTCACCGCCTCCAGGGTGATCTCGGCGTGGCCGAGGCCCTGGCCGGTGATCGCCTCCAGGAGGCGGAAGACGTCGGTGTTCTCCAGGTCGGCGCCGAGCAGGGCGGTGCCGAGGTCGAGCGGGATGTAGGTGAGGTCGAGGGAGAGGGGGAGGCCGTTCAGACGGCGCAGACGTTCTATGTAGAGCACGTCGGTGCCGGGGTCGACCTGGAGGCGCCGGGCCACCGGGTGCGGGGCGGGGGCGGGGCCCATGGTGCGGACCTCGTTGGTGACCGTGCCGTGTTCGCGCAGGGTTTCCGCGAGACCCATCAGACGGTCCAGGCCATGGGGGTATTTCTGGCCGACGACCACGGTGCCGACGCCGGGCAGGCGTGCGACCAGGCCTTCCGCGCGGAGCAGGTCCAGGGCTTGGCGGACCGTGTTGCGGGAGGCGCGGTAGTCGGCGGCGAGGGTCGTCTCGTGGGGGAGGGTGCCGTTCTCGAAGCCACTGGTGAGGATCTGGTGGCGCAGGAGGTCGGCGAGTTGTCGTGCCTGGTCCGCGCGCAGCCGGCGCCGGGCACGGGCGGCGACGGTGGTCGCGCCCTGTCCGGCGTGGTCCGGGATGCGGTCGGTGGCTGGCATGGCTGGAACCATACCTACTTGGTAGGAAAACGTGTGTTGCTGAATTGTTGCGCCACCTGACGGAGTGACAGTATTGCGGCTGACCTGCGGTTTCTTTGGCCGTGGGGTGACATGTGCCACCTGCCGGGAAAAGCAGGGATCGGTGAACCTGCTCAGGGGCGCGGGGCTGTGTCGATGTGCGGCTCCGCCGCGTGGGCGCGACCAACCCCCACCGGCCGACAGCCGACGAACGACCCCTACGCCAGCGCCGACAACCCCGGCCCAAAAACGATCAGCAACGGCAGCAACGGCACCAGCGCAGCCGTCGCGGACGTGAGCGCCCGCTGCCTGCGCAGCAACCGCGGCGGCGGCTCCAGCAGCCGGTCCACCCGCTCACCCAGCAACCGGTGACTGGACGCACACGACAGCACCCCCCGGTGCTGGTTCAGCTCGATCAGCGCCAGCGCCGTCGTCAGATGCCCGCACCGCCGCGACGCCGTGTCGTCCGCCGCCAGCTCCACCAGCCGGTGCGTCTGGTCACAGAAGTGGGCGAAGAGCGGCACCCGCGGGAACCCCGTGGCCAGCGCGGTCGACAGGTGGAGCAGCCAGTCGTGGCGGGCCCGCGCATGCCCGCGCTCGTGGGTGAGGACGGCGTCCAGCTGGTGGTCGGTCAGCCGGTGCAGCGCGCCGGTCGTCACGATCAGCTGCGGCGGGTTCCCCGGCATCCACCACGCGTCCGGATACTCGTCCTCCAGCACCAGCAGCGGACCGCGCGTCGCCGTCCCCAGCCCGGCCGGCAGATCCGGCGCCCGCTCCCGCAGATGCTCGCGGGCAAAGCCCCGGCGCCGCCGCGCCTCGACCAGTTCACGGGCCAGCATCGCCGTGGTCCAGGCCGCGCCGGCCGCCAGCAGGAGGGTCGACGCGACCGCCCAGACCGGCGCGGCCGACAGGTCGTACGCCGCCGTCACGGCCGGCGGCGCGGGGGCGAAGACATGGTCGCGGACCGTGTGGAAGACCGCCGCCGCCCCGAGGACCAGCGCCGTCAGGCAGCACAGCAGCACCGTGGCGACCAGGCACTGCCACACCCACAGCCCGACCACCGGTTCCCGTTCGGGCCACGCGGCCCGGGTGAGCGCGCGCGGCACCGGCACGGCGGCCGCCAGGGCGACGGTGCTCAGCAGGAGCAGGCAGAGTGTCATGCCACGGGCTCCGCATCCTGATCGGAGACAGGGAAGGGTGGGGCTGTGGTGAGGCGCTGCTGGGCGGTCGACACGTCGTCCCACGTATGGCCGCCCGCCGCCAGTATGCCGTGAGCGGAGGCCCTGCGGCAGGACTCGAACAGCACCGGACGCCTCACACCTCCGCGGACACCACCCGTCCCACCACATCCCCCAGCCCCACCCGGACCCCGTCCGGACCGGGAGCCCACGCCGACAGCGTCACCACGTCCCCGTCCTCCAGGAAGGTCCGCTTCCCGTCCGGGAGTTCCAGCGCGTCCCGTCCGTTCCAGGTCAGCTCCAGCAGCGACCCCCGCTCGCCCGCCGATGGCCCGCTCACCGTCCCCGAGCCGTACAGGTCACCGGTCCTGAGCGAGGCCCCGTTCACCGTCATGTGCGCCAACTGCTGGGCCGCCGTCCAGTACATGGTGGAAAAGGGCGGCTCCGACACCACGTGGCCGTTGATCGCGACGGAGATCCGCAGGTCGTAGCCCCCCGGCTCCACGTCGGAAGCGGTGTCGTCCAGGTACGGCAGCAGCTCGTGCGTCCGCGTCGGCGGCGCCACCCGTGCCTCCTCCAGCGCGTCCAGGGGAGTGATCCACGCCGACACCGACGTGGCGAAGGACTTGCCGAGGAACGGGCCGAGGGGGACGTACTCCCAGGCCTGGATGTCCCGCGCGGACCAGTCGTTGAGCAGGCACAGTCCGAAGACGTGCTCGCGGAAGTCACCGAGCCCGACCGGCCGGGCCGGCTCGGACGGCGCCCCGACGACGAAGCCGACCTCGGCCTCGATGTCGAGCCGCACGGACGGCCCGAAGACGGGAGCCGCGTCGGCGGGAGCCTTCCGCTGCCCTGAAGGTCGTACGACATCCGTCCCCGACACCACCACCGTGCCCGCGCGGCCGTGGTAACCGATCGGCAGGTGCTTCCAGTTGGGGGTCAGGGAGTCCGCGGCGTCGGGGCGGAAGATCTGGCCGACGTTTCGGGCGTGGTTCTCGGAGGCGTAGAAGTCGACGTAGTCCGCGACCTCGAAGGGGAGATGGAGGTCGACCGTGGACAGCGGGTGGAACAAGCCCGCGATCGCCTCCTGGTGCGCCGGCACGGTCACCCACGCGGTGAGCGCGCGCCGCACGTCCGACCAGGCCGTGCGGCCGGCGGCCAGCAAGGGCCCCAACGAAGGCTGCGCGAGCAGGGAGACATAGGGGGAGCCGAGGGCGGCCGCCGCCGCGCCCGCGTCCAGGACGTGGGCGCCGAGCCGGACGCCGACGGTCCGGTCGGACGAGCCCGAGGGCGAGAAGACGCCGTACGGAAGGTTGTGCGCGCCGAAGGGGTCGCCCTCGGGCACGTCGAAGGGGACATCGAAGGGGGGCATGGGGTGCTGCCTCACTCTCGCGCATGCCGGGCGGACCAGGTGGTCGCGGCACACGGTGCGGTCCGGGTGGTCGCGCCACACGTTACGGGCGGGACGCCGGTCACGGGAGTGCCTAAAGTGCTAGCAATGTGGCTAAAGAGTTAGCAATGTCCCGGTAAGGGATGGTCGGAGGCTTCCCTTCCGGCTTAGCGTCCTTTGCGAGCACGGACGGGATGGGTGGGATCGCGTCCGTGGGGGGACGCGTGGGGGGACCGTGGCCAAAAGCGCGAGCAGTGTGCCGTTCCGGGCCGACCGTGAGGTACCGGCCCTGATCGTCAAGTTCGGCGACTACCCGCTGCACCACGGCGGAGTCGGCGCGATCCGCAGTCTGGGGCGCCTCGGCGTGCCCATGTACGCCATCACGGAGGACCGTTACACGCCCGCGGCCGCCTCCCGGTACCTCACCCGCGCGTTCGTCTGGCCGACGACCGGCACCGAGGACCCGGGCCGGCTGGTCGAGGGACTCATCCGGATCGGGCGCCGCATCGGCCGCCCCGCCGTCCTCGTGCCGACCGACGAGGAGGCCGCGGTCCTGATCGCCGAGCACCAGAACGACCTCTTCGGCCGGTTCCTCTTCCCGCGCGTGGAGCCCGGCCTCACCCGCCGGCTGGCCAGCAAACAGGGCCTGCACGAACTGTGCGCGGAACACGGGATCGCGAGCCCGCAGGCCGCCTTCCCGCAGTCGTACGACGACATCGTGGCCTTCGCCGAGAAGGCCCGCTTCCCGGTGGTGGCCAAGAACCGCGAGGCGTTCGTACGGCGCCGGCGACCCGCGGTGGGCGGCACCACCCGTATCGCCACCCGTGAGGGGCTGCTCGCCCTCGCCCGTGACTGGGGCGAGCGGCCCGGGGTGATCCTCCAGGAGTACCTGCCACGAGAGGACGCCGAGGACTGGATCGTGCACGCCTACTTCGACGCCAACTCCGCCCCGCTGGCCCTGTTCACCGGCGTCAAGGTGCGCTCCTGGCCGCCGCACGCGGGCATGACGGCCAACGCGTACGTCGTCGACAACCCGGAACTCGCGGACCTCGCCGCACGTTTCGTCAAACAGATCGGCTACACCGGCATCATCGACCTCGACCTGCGCTTCGACCGGCGCGACGGCCAGTACAAACTGCTCGACTTCAACCCCCGCATGGGCGCCCAGTTCCGGCTCTTCGAGAGCGAGTCGGGGGTGGACGTCGTCCGCGCCATGCACCTGGACCTCACCGGGCGGACCGTTCCGGAGGGGGAACAGCGGGCCGGTCACCGCTATGTCGTGGAGAACATCGACCTGCCCGCCCTGCTCGCCTACCGCCGCAGCGGCTATACGACCCCGCACGCGCCGACGCGGCCCAGCGGGACCGAGCTGGCCTGGTTCGCGGGTGACGACCCGCTGCCGTTCCTCACCATGCTCGGGCGTTTCGTGCGGCCCGGCGCGAAGCATCTCTACCAGCTCTGGCGGACCAACCGCCGCGGCAGCACGACCAGTTGAACAGCGGCACCGTGAAAGGCGGCACCACGAACAGCCGCACCACGACCAGCGGCACCACCACGAAGTGACGAAGTGAACGTCCTGGGGAGGGACTTCGTGATCCAACCGGTAGCAGTCATCGGCGCCGGGCCCTTCGGCCTGTCGACCGCGGCCCATCTGCGGGCCCGCGGCATCCCCGTGCGCGTCTTCGGCGACCCCATGGTCAGCTGGCGCGACCACATGCCCGCGGGCATGCTCCTCAAGTCGACGCCGGCCGCCTCCAGCCTCGACGCGCCCCAGCGCGGGCACACCCTCGTCGACTACTGCGACGCGGCGGGCATCCCCCGGCTGGTGACGGACGAGGACATCGTCCCCGTGGAGACCTTCATCGCCTACGGCCAGTGGTTCCAGCAGAAGCTGGTGCCCGAGCTGGAACAGGTGCGGGTCGTGTCCGTGGACCGCAGCGAACGGGGCGGCTTCCAGCTCAAGCTCGACTCCGGGGAGTCGTTCACCGTGCGGGCGGTCGTCGTGGCCACCGGTCTGTCGGGCCTGTCCCACCTGCCCCGGGAACTGGCCGCCGCCGCACCCGACGGACCCGCCCCCAACGGCCCGCTCTCCCACAGCTCCCAGCACCACGACCTGACCCGCTACTCGGGCAAGGAGCTGATCGTCGTCGGCGCCGGCCAGTCCGCGCTGGAGACGGCCGCCCTCGCGGCGGAGGCGGGCGCCCAGGTCAGGGTGGTCGCCCGTGGGCGCGGCAGCGTGGACTTCGGCGCACCGCCGTGGAATCAGCCGAGGCTGCGCCCCGAGTCGCCCTTCGGCCGCGCCTGGTCGCTGTGGGCCCTGAGCTACTACCCGCACCCCTACCGCCGGCTCCCGGCCGGCGCCCGCCACTACCTGGTCCGACGGGTCCTCGGCCCGCTCGGCGCGTGGTGGCTGCGCGACCGCTTCGAGGGCAAGGTCCAGGTCACCGAGGTGGACCGGATCCTCAAGGCGGACACGACCGACGGCCACCCGGCCCTGGACGTCCTCACCCACACCGGCACGACGGACCGCCTCGCCGCCGACCACGTCATCGCTGCCACCGGCTACCGCGTCGACCTCGCCGCGATGGACTTCCTCGGGCACGAACTGCGCACCGCGCTCGCCGTCAGCCGCGGCACGCCCAGGCTCGGCGCGGGATACGTCTCCTCCGTGCCGGGCCTGTACTTCACCGGCCTGCCGGCGGCGGCGTCCTACGGCCCGGTGATGCGCTTCGTGTGCGGCACGGAGTTCGCCTCCCCGAGGCTCGCCCAGCACCTGGCGGCGGCCCACGGCTGACCTCACGAGCGGCAGACGTCCTTCAGCTTGTCCGCGGCCGCGTCGATCCTGCCCGAGTCGGGGGTGGTGTCCCCGTTGAGGATGGACCTGTTGTAGTCCTCGATCGCCTTGTCGAGATCCTTGACGGCCCGGTCGACCTCGCTGTCGCCCGAGTCGTCCTGGACCTTGTTGATCCTGTCGACGTTCTTGTCGATCGTGGCGATGGAGTCGTCGGTCTTCGAGGGGTCCTTCACCGCGTCCCAGCCGGCCTCGTGGATGGCCTTGATGCTGTCCGCGATGGTGTCGGCGTTGGACACGCAGTCCAGGGAGTTGTCTACGTCCTTCGGGTCGCAGCCGGTGGCGAGGACGGCGGTGAGGGCGACGGCGGTCAGGGCGGTGGTGATGGTGAAGCTACGGCGACGGCGCATGGCGTGGCCAACCCTTTCTCGGGGCGGGATTCGATGCCCTCCACGATTCCGCCGCCCGGCCACACCCACGAGGGAGCTGCCCGGCGTGTGCGGGGTGTAGCCCGGTACACCCCGCGGTGCGCGGAGGTCGGGGCGTCCCGGGACGGGTGGTGCGGTCTCCCCGTGCGGTGCTGCTGTGCGGGTGCCGTGGCCCCGGCGTCCTGCGAGGGATGGCCCGGTATCTTCCGCGCTGCTCGTGTGCGGGTGCGGAGGTCGCGGCGTCCCGGGTCGGGTGGTGCGGTCTCCCCGCACGGTGTTCGTGTGCGGGCGCCGGGCGCAGGTGTCCTGTGCGGGATGCCCGCTACCTTCCGCGGTCCTTGCGTACGGGCGCCGAGGTCGGGGCGTCCCGGGTCGGGTGGTGCGGACCCCCCGCACGGTGTT
This sequence comes from Streptomyces sp. NPDC005402, assembly GCF_040606575.1. Lineage (NCBI taxonomy): Bacteria > Bacillati > Actinomycetota > Actinomycetes > Kitasatosporales > Streptomycetaceae > Streptomyces > Streptomyces sp. NPDC005402. Next base: position 421,990 of record NZ_JBEXFB010000003.1, on the reverse strand, counting down.
CGTGTGCGGGCGCCGGGCCCAGGTGTCCTGTGAGGGATGGCCCGGTACACCCCGCGCTGCTCGCGTACGGGCACCGAGGCCCGGCGGCCTGCGAGGGATGGCCCGCTGTCTTCCGCGCTGCTCGTGTGCCGGTGCGGAGGTCGAGGCGTCCCCGACCCGGTAGCCCGGCCGCCCCGCGGCCCTCACGTACGGGCGCCAAGGCCCCGGCGCCCCGGGGCGGGCGGCCCGCTGCTCCGCGCGATCCCCGCCTACGACCGGCAAGGCGCGGAAGCCCGCTACCCTCCGCTACCCCCCACGCCCCCCGGTCCCCGCTCCCGTCCCCGCCTACGACCGATAACGCCCCAGCGTCCGCAACCCCGGCAGCGCCCTGTCCTGGAAGTCGAACAGCGCCAGGTTCTCCCACGCGTTGCCCGAGGAGGGGTCCGTCGGGTCCCAGCCGTTGCCCGCGCGGTAGGTCCACAGGCCCTCCCAGTAGCAGTAGCCGAGGCCCTGCCCGTCCGGGACACCGGCGGCGAGGTCGGCCACCGTGCGCAGCCAGGCGGCCTGGCCCTCGGGGGTGGCGGGGTAGCCGTCGGTCAGCTGCGAGGGGCTGTTCATGATGTCGTTGACGTCGTCCTCGCTCTCCAGTGTGAACGGGTACGCCGTCTCGGCGATCACGCAGGGCTTGCCGTAACGCGCGGTGATGTCGGCCATGTTGGCGGCCGCGTCCGCGATCGGGCCGTGCCAGAACGGGTAGTACGAGAGCCCGATGATGTCGAAGGCGACGCCGTACGACACCACGTTGTCGAACCACCAGCGGTACAGCCCGTTGTCGCCGCCGTTCGCCAGGTGCAGGATCGTGCGGACGCGCGGGGTGGTGTCGCGGGCCGCGCTCAGACCGGCCTTGAGGAAGGCGGTCATGTTGTCGAAGTGCTCCCAGTTGCCCTCGGGCCAGATCAGGCCGCCGTTCAACTCGTTCCCGATCTGCACCAGTTGGGCCGGGGTGCCCTGCCGCTTCAGGGCGCCCAGGACGTCGGCCGTGTGGTCGTACACCGCCCTCGCCAGACCCGCCACGTCCAGGCCCGCCCAGGCGGCCGGCTTGGTCTGGTGCGCCGGGTCGGCCCAGCTGTCCGAGTAGTGGAAGTCGATCCAGATGCCGACACCGGCCCGCTTGAGGCGGCGGGCGAGCGGCAGGATGTGCGCCTTGTTGTTGTAGCCGTCGGCCGGGTTCACCCACACCTTGAGGCGGGCGTGCGTGACGCCGGCCTGGGCGATCAGGCGGACGGGGTCCGCGCGGTGGCCGTCGGCGGTGCGGTACACCGCCCCGTGGTCCTCGTTCTTCGGCAGCGAGGAGATGTCCACGCCCCGGATGTCCAGACAGCCGCGCCGCGTGGTGGCCGGTGCGGCGACGGCCGGTGCCGCCCCCAGCACGGGAACGGCCAGCGCGGCGGCTCCGGCAGCGGTGAGAACACTGCGTCTGCGCATGTCAAGGGGTCCTTTCGCGGACGGTCACGGAGATACCGGCTCTGCGGTGACTTCGGCGGCCGGGGGAGGGCCGGGGGAAGGTCGAGGAGTGGGGTGAGGGGAGCCGGCGAATCGCCGGACGACCACAGAAAACCCTCATTTTCTGTGATCGTGCACAGCTCCCCTCACCCCTGTCATCGGCGAGCAACAAGTAGGTAACCCCAAGCTTCCGCCATTGACAAGGGGCCGAAACAATTCTCTACTGTGCACGATCACAGAGCCGCGCGGCCCTCGCGCACAGCCCTCTCGGTCACGTCCGCAGAACCTCCCCCCACGGCGGTTGCCGCGAACGCGGGACGTTTCGAGACCGGCTGGTTCCATGTCAGGGGAGATGAAGATGTCGATCAACCGCCGCCAGATCAGCAGGCGCAACATCCTTGCCGGGGCCGCAGCCCTCGGCCTCACCAGCACCCTCGCCGCCTGCGGCGGTTCCGACGACAAGGACTCCGGCGGGAGCAGCGGGCCGGTCAAGCTGACCTACTGGTCGTGGGCGCCGAACATGGAGAAGGTCGCCGCGATCTGGAACAAGAAGAACCCGGACATCACGGTGACCGTGTCCAAGCAGGCCAGCGGCGGCGAGATCGTCTCCAAGCTGATCACCGCGAAGAAGGCCGGCAACGCCCCCGACCTCATCCAGGTCGAGTACCAGTCCCTGCCGACCCTGGTCTCCAACGACGTCCTGGCCGACATCACCAAGTACGCGGGCGACACCAAGTCGGACTTCGCCGAGGGCCTGTGGGGCATGGTCACCCTCGGCACGGACGCGCTCTACGCGATCCCGCAGGACGCCGGGCCGCTGATGTTCTACTACCGCGAGGACCTCTTCAAGAAGCACGGACTCAGCGTCCCGAAGACCTGGACGGAGTTCGCCGAGACCGCCCGCGCCGCCAAGAAGGCCGTCCCGGACGCCTACTTGACCACGTTCTCCGCCAACGACCCCGGTCTGTTCGCGGGCCTCGCCCAGCAGGCCGGCGCCAAGTGGTGGACCGTCGACTCGGCCGGCAAGTGGACCGTCGGCATCGACGACGCGGCCACCAAGCAGGTCACCGAGTTCTGGGGCGGCCTGGTGCAGGAGGGCGTCATCGACAACCAGCCGATGTACACCCCGGCCTGGAACAACGCCCTGAACAAGGGCACCCACCTCGCCTGGGTCTCCGCCGTCTGGGCGCCCGGTGTGCTGGTCTCCTCCGCCCCCGACACCAAGGGCAAGTGGCGCATGGCCCCGCTGCCGCAGTGGAAGTCCGGCGAGAACGTCACCGGCAGCTGGGGCGGTTCCTCCACCGGTGTCTCCACCGACTCCAAGCACGCCGAGGCCGCCGCCAAGTTCGCCACCTGGCTGAACACCGACCCGGAGGCGCTGGCCGCCCTGGTCAAGGAGGTCGCGATCTACCCGGCCGCGACGAAGGGCCAGTCCGGCGACGTCCTGACCACGCCGGAATTCTTTTCCAACCAGGCGGACTTCTACACGACGGCCGGCGAGATCGCCGCGACCACGGCCACCGCGGCCTGGGGCCCCAACGTCAACACGGCGTACACCACCTTCCAGGACGCGTTCGGCAAGGCCAGCAAGGCGAAGAAGGAGACCCAGTTCGACTCCGCCCTCGCCACCATGCAGTCGAAGACCTTCGGCGACATGAAGAAGCAGGGCTTCGAGGTGACCGAGGCATGACCAGCGCTCCGCTCAAGGGCGCCGACCTCATCGAGGCCGGGCCCTTGGCGGACGGCACCGGCACCGCCCAGTCCGTCCGCCCCAGCCGCCCCCGCCGCCGTGGCCGCGGCGCACCGTACTGGTTCCTGGTGCCCACCCTCACCCTCTTCGCCGCCTTCACCGTCGTGCCCATCGGGTACGCGATCTGGCTGAGCCTGCACAGGGTCCAGGTCAAGGGCATCGGCCTCGGCAAGGGCGCCCGCTCACAGGTCTGGAACGGGATCGGCAACTACACCGACGTCCTGAAGGACTCCGAGTTCGGCGACAGCGTCCTGCGCGCCTTCGGATACGGCCTGATCGTCATCCCGACCATGCTGGGCCTCGCGCTGCTGTTCGCGCTGATGCTGGACACGCCGAGGGCCCGCAGCGCGTCCTTCGCCCGGCTGATGATCTTCCTGCCGTACGCGGTCCCCGGCATCATCGCCGCCCTCATGTGGGGCTTCCTCTACCTCCCGGACGTCAGCCCCTTCTACTACCTGCTCGACAAGTTCGGCCTCCCGCAGCCCGACCTGTTCGATGGCGGCAACCTCTACCTCTCCTTCGCGAACATCGCGGTCTGGGGCGGCACCGGCTTCAACATGATCGTCATCTACACCGCGCTCAGGGCCATCCCGCCGGACATCTACGAGGCGGCCAGGATCGACGGTGCGAGCAACCTGAGCATCGCCCTGAAGATCAAGATCCCGATCGTGATGCCCTCGCTGGTGCTCACCTTCTTCTTCTCGGTGATCGCCACCCTCCAGGTCTTCACCGAGCCGATGGCCCTCAAGCCGCTCACCAACGGCCTGCCCAGCTCCTGGAGCCCCCTGATGGCCATCTACGACAAGGCCTTCCTCCAGTCCGACATCTACGGCGCCTCCGCCACCGCGGTCGTCCTGGCCCTGGCCACGTTCGTCCTCTCCTTCACCCTGCTGCGCATCTCCGACCGCTACACCCGGGAGGACCGGGCATGACCCCCCTCACCCTCACCGCCGACACCACCGGCAAGGCCGCCAAGACACGGCGTACGGCCTGGGTGCCGACGATCGTCCTGCTCCTCGGCGCCCTGTACTGCCTGATCCCCATCGCCTGGGTGGTCATCGCGGCGACCAAGGACCGGTCGGAGCTCTTCTCCACCTTCACCTTCGCCCCCGGCACCGGGTTCTTCCAGAACCTGAGCGACCTGACGGACTACCGGGACGGCATCTTCTGGAGGTGGATGGCCAACTCGGCCTTCTACGCCGGTCTCGGCGCCCTGCTCTCCGCCGCGGTCTCCGCCGCCGGCGGCTACGCGCTCGGCCGCTACAGCTTCCGCGGCCGGGAGGCCATCTTCAAGATGATCCTGGCCGGCGTCCTGGTGCCGTCCATCGTGCTCGCCGTACCGCAGTACCTGCTGCTGTCCAAGCTGGGCATGGCCGACTCGTACTGGTCGATGCTGCTGCCGTCGATCCTGTCGCCGTACGGCGTCTACCTGGTCCGCATCTACGCGGCCGCGTCGGTGCCCGCCGAGCTCATGGAGGCGGCCCGGATGGACGGCGCGAGCGAGTGGAGGATCTTCTCGCGGATCGCCGTACCGATGATGATGCCCGGCCTGATCACGGTGTTCCTCTTCCAGTTCGTCGGCATCTGGAACAACTTCCTGCTGCCCTTCGTCATGCTCGCCGACGACGAGAAGTTCCCGATCACCCTCGGCCTGTACACCCTGCTCGCCCAGGGCGCCTCGCAGCCCGCGCTCTACACCCTGGTCATCACCGGATGCCTGCTCGCGATCCTGCCGCTGATCGGGCTCTTCCTGGTCATCCAGCGGTTCTGGTCGCTGGACCTGATGAGCGGCGCGGTCAAGGCCTGAGGCCCGCACCCGATTTCACGAACGAGGAACATGACCACCAGCGCGAACGGACGCCGCAAGCCACCGACCATCCACGACGTGGCCCGGGAGGCGGGCGTCTCGCGGGGCACCGTCTCCCGCTTCCTGAACGGCGGCCACTACGTCTCGCCCGCCGCGCGGCGGTCCGTGGAGGCCGCCATCAAGAAGACCGGGTACGTGGTCAACCGGCATGCGCGCAGCCTGAGCACGGGCCGGTCGGACTCGGTGGCGTTCCTGCTGACCGAGCCGCAGGAGAAGTTCTTCGAGGACCCCAACTTCAACGTCCTGCTGCGGGGTTGCACCGAGCGGCTCGCCCAGCACGACATCCCGCTGCTGCTGATGCTGGCCGAGAGCGACGACGACCGGCGCCGGCTGACCCGGTACATCACCTCGGGTCACGTCGACGGCGTGCTGCTGCTCTCCAACCACAGCGGTGACCCGGTCGCGGCCGAACTGCACGACGCCGGGATCCCGTTGGTGGTCTGCGGCAAGCCGATAGGGCGCGGAACCAAGGTGAGTTACGTGGCCGCCGCCGACCGGGAGGGCGCGCAGGACATGGTCCGCCATCTCCTCGCGGGCGGCCGCCGCCGCGTCGGCATGGTCACCGGGCCGCTGGACATGCCGGGCGGCCCCGACCGGCTGGCCGGCTACCGGGACGTGCTCGCCGAGGCGGGCCTGCCCTACGACCCGGCGCTCGTCGTCGAGGGCGACTTCCGGCGCAGCGGCGGCGAACGGGCGGCCCGCCGCCTGCTGGCCCAGGCCCCGGACATGGACGCGGTGTTCGTCGCCTCGGACCTCATGGCCCTGGGAGTTGTGAACGTCCTTCAGCAGGCGGGGCGTTCGGTCCCCGATGACATCGCCGTCGGCGGCTTCGACGACTCCCCGGCGGCCACCGCCATCGCCCCCGCCCTCACCACCATGCGCCAGCCCTTCGATCGCATCAGCGCCGAGATGGTCCGCATGCTCCTCGCCCAGATCGCGGGCGAGGACACGGCAGGCGTCATCCTGCCGACGGAACTGGTGGTCCGGGCCTCGGCGTAGCGCTGCGCGGAAGCCCGCGAGCGAAGAAGCCGGCGAGCAGGGAAGCGGGGAAGCCGGGAGCGAGGCCCGGGTGGCGTGAGGCAGACGGGGGCCGACCGGTCGCCGTGCCGGGGTGAGGCCATTCCCGACCGCCGCGCACCACCCGACCGCACCCGGTCCACAGGGGGCGCATCCCCGGTCGTGGCGTGGCCGATCATGACTCGCCGCCTCCGGCCCCGTGGCCCGACAGGCAGCTCCCGCCACGGGGTGCCCCGGCGGGTTTCGCCGGCTGCGGCGGCGTGAGCCCCAACAGGCCATCCGGCAAAGGCGAGGTGCCGCATCGGGCCTGCGCGCCCGCGGCGCACCCGGTCCGCCACACTCCCCGGAACCGGAACTGCCGTCAACGGATGTGAAAGCGGCAGCCGTCCGGTTCGCGTCGAGTCGAAGGGGCCAACCATCCGTATTCTCTGATCATGGCCGCCTCCCCCGCATATTCACTCATCGCCACCGACCTGGACGGCACGCTGCTCCGCGCCGACGACACGCTCTCCGACCGGTCGTTGACCGCGCTGGCGCGGGTGGCGGCGAGCGGGGCCCGGCATCTCGTCGTGACGGGACGGCCGGCGCCCAGAGTGCGGCCGCTCCTCGACGACCTCGGCAGCACGGGGCTCGCGGTGTGCGGACAGGGCGCGCAGGTGTACGACGCCGGCGCGGACCGTCTGCTCTGGTCGGTGACCCTGGACCGGGAGTTGGCGGAGACCGCGCTCGGCAAGATCGAGGCCGAGGTCGGGCAGGTGTACGCGGCCGTGGACCAGGACGGTGTCGACGGGCTCACGCTCATCGAGCCGGGCTATCTGATGCCCCACCCGACGCTGCCCGCCGTGCGGGTCGGCCGGCGCGACGACCTGTGGCGCGAGCCGATCAGCAAGGTGCTGCTGCGCCACCCCTACCTGTCCGACGACGAGTTGGCGGTCACGGCGCGCTCGGTGGTGAGCTCACTGGCGACGGTCACCATGTCGGGGCCCGGGACCGTCGAACTCCAGCCATGCGGCATCACCAAGGCGACCGGCCTCGCGCTGGCCGCCGAACACCTGGGCCTGGGGCCCGAGGTGACGATCGCCTTCGGGGACATGCCCAACGACATCCCCATGTTCGACTGGGCGGCCCGCGGCGTGGCGATGGCCAACGCCCACCCCGAACTCAAGGCCGTGGCCGACGAGGTGACCCTGTCGAACGAGGACGACGGCATCGCCGTCGTCCTCGAAAGACTCTTCCCGCGGGCGTAGTCCCTAGTACGCGCCGAACACGTTGTCGATGGACCCGTACCGCTGGGCCGCGTAGTTGCAGGCCGCGGTGATGTTGGCCACCGGGTCGTACGGGTCCCACGAGGTGTTGGCCACGTGGTACGCGTTGAAGGTCGGGTCGATCACCTGGAGCAGGCCCTTGGAGGGCGTGCCGGCGGCCGCGTTGGAGTCCCAGAGGTTGATGGCGTAGGGGTTGCCGGAGGACTCGCGGATGACGTTGCGGTAGATGCCGTCGTAGGAGCCGGGAATCCCGTGCTCCGCCATGACGGCGAGGGAGGCCCGGATCCAGCCGTCGAGGGTGTTGGAGTAGCCGAGCGTGGTGGCGGTCTGCACGGTCGGGGTGGCCGCGGACGCGCTGGTCGCGCCGATGAGCGGCAGTGCGAGGACGGCGACTCCGGTGCCGGCGACGGCGAGCTTGCGGGCGAGACGGCTGGTACGGGTACGGCGGTGCTGAGCGGCAGCAGACATGCGAAGTTCCTCTCCGTCGCCTGCGAGGTGAGCTGTCGGGTTCGGGCGGGAGATGCCCGGCCACGCCGACGAAAGGCGTGACTTCACCCCAAGCCGTACCGGTATGTCCGAAGACGACCGGTCCGGCGACTTACCTGGTTCCCCCGCTCCTGCCGTGGTTCTCGGTGGGTGTTGTGGGCGGTGGCAGGATTCGGCGTCCGCCCGACAGGCCGGGAACGTATGCGAGAGCACATGTCCGGAACAAGTGGCGAATTCACATGCCGTGCCTATTGACCTTGGTAAGAGGCATTTGGGGCACTTGATCCTTTGCGTTCGCCAAGCCTCAACTCGCGCACAGCAAAAGGCGGATCGACAGATTCCGCATTCATGCCGATCCGCCCGGACGAGTGGGCCACATCACAGTCGAGCGCAAGAGGGGTAAAACGGGCAAGAAGGCTCAACTCATGTTCAACCGGCCGTCCGTGGGATCCGCTTCTCCCACGTCCGGTGGAAGACCACCTCGCCGCCGTCGGTGCAGACGACCTCGTCGGAGGTGAGGAAGTCCGTTCCGTCACAGGTGATCTCCGAGCGGGTCCGGACGGTCACGTCCCAGGCGAGCTCGGGGCGGTGCAGCCGGATCGACCAGTCCGAGCGGGTGCGGGCGGACAGGGGGTCCTGCTCGTCGATCGTGTACGTGTCCCGCGCGTCCTCGGTGAACTCCAGACCGTCGGGGTACGCGCGCGTGCCGCCGTGCCGGGGGCCGACCTCCAGACGCCACTCGCCCTTGGCCACGTCACGGACGACCAGCCGCTCGGGGCGGGGCTCGTCAAGGGTGGCGGGGGAGTTGGCCCCCAGCGGACCGGACTGCTCCGCCTCCTCGAAGGCGATGGCCGAGTTCACTTCACGCGCGCGTACCGGCAGTTCGAGAAAGCTGCCCGCCGGCTCCAGCGTGAATCCCGCCTGCGACCCGGGCTGCGGCCAGATCCACGGCCAGTACGCGGAGGAGACGGCGAGCCGGATGCGGTGACCGGGCGGGAAGGCGTGCCCGATGCCGTTCAGCTCGAAGGCCACCTCCTGCGTGGCCCCCGGCTCCCAGGGCACCGCCCGGTCCCGCCCGTGACGGGCCGAGAGGTTCAGCACGCCGCGCGTGACCAGGGTTGACGAGCCGTCCGGGGCGACATCGCAGAGCCGCGCGACGACCTGGCCGCGCGACACCTCCGAGGTCACCCTGAGCCGCACCCGCGGCCGTCCGAGGACCCACGTCTCCTCGCCCACCGCGAACTCGAAGCAGGCCGAGCGGGCGTCCTCCTCCCGCTGGTCCGGCGGCAGGTCGGCGTCGTTCCCGACGGGGAGGAAGCGGCCGGCGTCCACCCCCGTGTGCTGCGGGGAACGGACCAGGACGGGGGCACCCTGAAGGCCGTACGACACCGTCGTCACGTGCGGGGAAGGCCAGGCCGGCTCGCCGACCCAGCGTCCGGGCAGGGTGGCGTAGGCCGTGGCCGGGGGGTGGGAGTCGCTGACGTAGGCCCTCAGGAGCGGTTCCCGCATCACGCCGGTGTCGACGCCCTTCAGGTGCTGGTCCCACCAGCGCAGGGTCTCCTGGAGGAAGCCGATCGCCGGGCCGGGCGGCAGGCCGCGGTCCGGGTACTGGTGGGACCAGGGGCCGATCAGTCCGCGTACGCGGTCGGCCGGCAGGTGCTCGACGAGCCGGAGGACCGTGTCGCGGTACGGGTCGTGCCAGCCGCCCACCGCGAGGACCGCCGCGCCGATCGCGCCGTGGTCCTCGCGGACGCTGCCGTGCCGCCAGTAGTCGTCGCGGGTCTGGTGGCCGAGCCAGGTGTGGACGAAAGGCTCGACCGCGTCGAGGCGTTCGAGCCACCTGTCCCGCCAGGCGTCGCCGACATGGAGCGGATCAGGGGGCCGGGAGACGAAGGCGAGCATCGTCGCCGCCCACGCGTGCATGTCCACCGCGAGGACGGAACCTCCCCTGTAGTGCGCGTCGTTGTCATAGCGGTCGTCGGTGGAGCAGACGGTGACGACCGCCTTGAGCGGCTCGGGAGCGAGGGCCGCGATCTGGAGGGAGTTGCAGCCGCCCCAGTCGATGCCGAACATGCCGACCCGGCCGTCGCACCAGGGCTGCGCGGCCAGCCAGTCGACGACCTCGACCCCGTCGGCGAGCTCGGTCGCCGCGTACACGTCACCCGGCAGGCCCTCGCTGTTGCCGTGCCCGCGCACGTCCACCCGGACGGAGGCATAGCCGTGACCCGCGTACCAGGGGTGGCGCTGCCAGTCGCGCGGCGCGGTCCAGTCGGTGAGGCGGTGCGGCAGGTATTCGAGGATCGCGGGTACCGGTTCCTGAGTGAGGGGTCGCCACACGCGTGCGTACAGGAGCGTCCCGTCCGGGAGCGGGATGCGGACGTCGTCGTGGGTCGTCTCGTGGGGGAAGGACGTACGGATGCGCATCGGTGGGGTCCCGTCGATTTCAGTGCGCCGGGTGTCACGACGAGGGCGGCTACTTCCCTACAAATCGATAGATATCCGTTCTTTTCAGGTGATCAAAAACATACCGGTCGTGATCCGATACCGCCTGGCATGGACGGGGCGGGCGCTATCGGTGATCCAAAGGTGACCGGATACGCTGACTTGAGTGAGGGCAGCGACCTATCGACATTCCGCGTGACCGCCAGAAGACACCAGCAGACAGGAGACCCCTCGTGACCGTCGTCGGGCCGTTCGGGCTGAGCGTGCGGGACCAGGCTCTGGAAGCCGATGTCCAGGCCGGATTGGCGGCTGTCGAGGAGGGACTGCTCGAGGCCACCAAGAGCGAGGTCCCCTTCATCACGGAGGCCGCCCAGCATCTGGTGCGGGCGGGCGGAAAGCGCTTCCGGCCGTTGCTCGTGATGCTCGCCGCCCAGTTCGGTGACCCCTATGCGCCGGGCGTGGTGCCGTCGGCCGTGGTGGTGGAGCTGACCCACCTCGCGACGCTGTACCACGACGACGTCATGGACGAGGCCGAGGTCCGGCGGGGCGTCGACAGCGCCAACACCCGCTGGGGCAACTCGGTGGCCGTGCTGACCGGCGACTTCCTGTTCGCCCGCGCCTCACACATCCTGGCCGACCTCGGGCCTGAGGCCGTCCGGGTGCAGTCGGAGGCGTTCGAGCGCCTGGTCACCGGCCAGATCCTGGAGACGGCCGGGCCGCAGGACGGCCGGGACCCGGTCGAGCACTACCTCGACGTGCTCGGCGGCAAGACGGGCTCGCTGGTCGCGGTCGCGTGCCGCTTCGGGGCGATGATGTCGGGCGCCGACGAGACGGTCGTGGACGTCCTGACCCAGTACGGCGAGCGCCTCGGCGTCGCCTTCCAGCTCGCCGACGACGTCCTGGACATCGCCTCCGACTCCCACGAGTCCGGCAAGACGCCGGGCACGGATCTGCGGGAGGGCATCCCCACGATGCCGGTCCTGCGGCTGCGGGAGCGGGCGGCCCGGCTCGGCCTGGCCGAGGACATCGCCCTGTGCGAGCTGCTCGACTCCGACCTCACGGACGACGCCCGGCACGCACAGGCGCTGGCGGCCCTGCGCACCCACCCCGCGCTGGAGCAGGCCCGCCGGGACACCGTGCGCTACGCGGAGGACGCGCGCGCGGCCCTGGCCCCGCTGCGGGAGTGCGACGCGCGGGCGGCCCTGATGGAGCTGTGCGACGCGGTGGTCCACCGCGCCGGATAGTGACGTGCGTCACTGTGCGTGGCCGTCGTGATGGTAAGAGCCCGCTCATCGGCGGCTGCGCCCCCTACGGGTCGTAGGGGGCGTCCGCATGTCGTGTCATACCCCAGGTGTACGCGGAGTTGGCCCCGAGGGCTGACGCATCCTCATGGCCGATTTGGTCAGATGGACACCACGGAAAACACCAATCCTCACCGATTCGGGTGAGAATGGCGGCTACGGGTGGACGCACGGGAGTTGACAGCCGCCGCCGACGACGGAGGTAAGGCACACATGGCACCGTACGAATCCGACGACAGCGTGACCGCCGCGGACGCCGAAGAGCTGCGTTCCGCGCGCCGGCGCAAGGCCGCGCGGTACGTCGTGCCGGCCACGGTGGTGGGAATCGCGGCGGCGACCATCGGGCTGGTCCCGGCGCTCGCCGACTCGGGCGACCCCGACCTGCCGAAGATCAGCGCACAGGAACTCATCGAGAAGATCGCCGCGTCGGACGTACAGCAGCTGTCCGGCACCGTGAAGATCACCACGGATCTCGGTCTGCCGGACCTCGGCGGCCTGGAGAGCTCGCTCGGCTCCGCCGCCGGGCCCTCCGGATCGGGCGACGGCTCGTCCGCCGACCCGTCCACCAAGCTCACCGAACTCGCCTCCGGCACGCACACGCTGCGCGTCGCGGCCGACGGCGAGGACAGGCAGAAGGTCTCGCTGCTGGAGAACGCGGCCGAGTACAGCCTCATCCACAACGGCAAGGACGTCTGGGGCTACGACAGCAAGTCCAACTCGGTCTTCCACACCACGGCCTCCGAGAGCGACGGGAAGCAGAAGGAAGAGCTCCCGGCCACGCCCAAGGACCTCGCCGAGGACGCCCTCAAGGCCGCCGACAAGACCACGTCGGTGACGGTGGAGGGCACCGCGCAGGTCGCGGGCCGGGACGCCTACCGCCTGGTCATCAAGCCCAAGGACGACGGCTCGACGGTCGGGCAGATCACCGTGGCCGTGGACTCGAAGACCGGGCTGCCGCTGAAGTTCACGCTGACGCCGGCGAGCGGCGGCGCGGCCGTCGTGGACGCGGGCTTCACCCAGGTCAGCTTCACCAGGCCGGCCGCCTCCACCTTCGACTTCACCCCGCCGAAGGGGGCGAAGGTCGAGGAGGGGGACACGTCGAAGGCACCCGGGCACTCGGAGGGCTTCGGCAAGGAGCAGGGCAAGGAGCAGGGCAAGGACCAGCGCAAGGGTTCCGGCGAGGAACTCGGCAAGGGCGGCCCCGAGGGTCTGAACGTCATCGGGGACGGTTGGGACTCCATCGCCACCTTCGACACCGGCGGCCAGGGCGTCCCGTCCGGCTCCGAGGTCGGCGGTGACGTCGGCGGCTTCCTGGACTCGCTCGGCGACAAGGTCTCCGGAGAGTTCGGGAAGGGCACCGTCTTCAAGACCCGCCTGATCAACGCCCTGATCACGGACGACGGCAAGGTCTACGTCGGCGCGGTCACCAAGGACACGCTGGTGAAGGCGGCCGACGCGGCGAAGTAGGTCCCCGCGCGGCACGACGAATCGAGGGAGCCGATGGACCAGCCGTCCGCCACGGAACCGGATCCGAAGGGGTCGGGTGACGGCGCAGGCGGTGACGTGGGTGCGGACGGCAGCGTCATCCACACCCGCGCCCTCACCAAGCGCTACCGCGGCGGACAGCTCGCCGTGGACGGTCTCGACCTGACCGTCCCGGCGGGCAGCGTCTTCGGCTTCCTCGGCCCGAACGGCTCCGGCAAGACCACCACCATCCGCATGCTGATGGGCCTCATCGAACCGACCTCCGGCACCGCGCGCGTCCTGGGCCGGCCCATGCCGCGCGCCTCCCGGGCCGTACTCCCGCACGTCGGCGCGCTCATCGAGGGCCCGGCCCTCTACGGCTTCCTCTCCGGCCGCGACAACCTCGTCCGCTACGACGCCGCGGACCCGACCGCCGACCCGCGCACCCGGGGCACCCGCGTGGCGGCGGCCCTGGACCGGGTGGGCCTGGCGGCCGCCGCCGGCAAGAAGGCGAAGGCGTACTCGCTGGGCATGAAACAGCGCCTCGGCCTGGCCGCGGCCCTCCTCCAACCCCGCAGACTCCTGGTCCTGGACGAGCCGACCAACGGCCTGGACCCGCAGGGCATGCGTGAGATCCGTTCCCTGGTGCGGGAGCTGGCGTCGGACGGCACCACCGTCTTCCTCTCCTCCCACCTCCTCGACGAGATCGAACAGGTCTGCACCCACGCGGCGGTGATGGCCCGGGGCCGGCTGATCACCCAGGGTTCGGTGGCGGACCTGGCGGCGGGGGCGAGGGGGAGGCTGGTGGTGACGACGCCGGACCCGACGGACGCGGCGAGGGTCCTGAAGGAACAGGGAGTCGGCGATGTGGTGGTGGCTGAGGACCGGGTCACCTCCGACCCTCCGGACAGCGAACTGGCCGACATCAACGCCGCGTTGGTGCGGGCCGGGGTGCGGGTGCGGGGCTTCGCAGTGGAGAGGGCCTCTCTGGAGGACGCCTTCGTGGCACTGACGGGGGAGGGCTTCGATGTCGCGGGTTGACCTGAAGGGGCGCGGGGCTGTATCGATTTGCGGCTCCGCCGCGGGGCGCGACCAGCCCCCACAGACCGCAAGCCGCCGTACGACCTTCTACGGCACCCTCTTCCGCAACGAACTGCTCACCACATTCCGCCGCTGGCGCACCCTCGCCCTGCTCGCCGTACTCGCAGCAGTCCCGATCCTCGTGGGCATCGCGGTCAAGATCGAGACCAGCGACGGCTCCTCGTCCGGCGGCGGTGGCGGACCGGCCTTCATCTCCCAGATCACCAACAACGGCCTCTTCCTGGTCTTCACCGCCCTCGCCGCGACCCTCCCCTTCTTCCTGCCGATGTCCATCGGCGTCATCGCGGGCGACGCGATCGCGGGCGAGGCCAACGCCGGCACCCTCCGCTATCTGCTGGTCGCCCCGGCGGGCCGCACCCGGCTGCTCCTCACCAAGTACGCGACGGTGATGACGTTCTGCCTGGTCGCCACCCTCGTGGTCGCCCTCTCGGCACTGACGGTGGGGGCCGTCCTCTTCCCGCTCGGCGACCTGACGACGATCTCCGGCACCCGGATCACCTTCGCGGAGGGCCTGGGAAGGGCCCTGCTGATCGCCATGGTCGTGGCCGCCTCACTGACCGGCGTGGCGGCCCTCGGCCTGTTCGTCTCGACGCTCACGAACAGCGGCATCGCGGCGATGGCCACGACCGTCGGCCTGCTGATCACGGTCCAGATCCTCGATCAGATCCCCCAACTGCACGCCCTCCAGCCGTACTTCTTCTCCCACTACTGGCTGTCCTTCGCCGACCTCATGCGTGAGCCGGTCTACTGGGACGACCTGGTGAAGAACCTCGGCCTCCAGGCGCTGTACGCGGGGGTGTTCGGCTCGGCGGCGTGGGCGAGGTTCACGACGCGGGACATCACGGCCTGACCTGCTCGTAAGGGAACCGCGCGAGCGGAGCCTCCTGGTCGAAGAAGGTCTTCGCGCGGGAAAGGGCATCGGTGTCCCGCAGGATGTCACCGGGCTTGCTGCCGTTGCCGAGGAGCACCCCGCCGAAGCGCATCCCCAGGTACGCGGCCGAGTTGTTGAGGGTGCCGACCAGCGGGTCGGCGACCTCGAACTCCTGGTGCGCCAACGCGGTGACACCCCAGAGCGTGCGCCCCGCCATGGTCGCCTTGAACTCGACGCCCGGCGTGCGCAGCCAGCCCGACCAGTGGTCGAGGTAGCGCTTGACGTGCGCGGAGACCGAGTACCAGTACAGCGGGGAGGCGATCACGATGTCCGTCGCCGCGAGCGTCGCGTCGAAGAGCAGTGCCGTGTTCCCGATCGTCGGACGCACGTGGTCGGTGTCGTGGCGGAGGTCCTCGAAGTCGGGCAGCGGATGCTCCGTGAGGTCGATCCACTGCTGCTCGACATCCGGGGGCAGTTGCTCGGCGGCCCGGCGGGCCAGCAGTTCGGTGTTGCCGTCGCTGCGGCTGCTGCCGAGCACGAACAGGAAACGGCGTGTCATGGGGAGCTCCTGGCTGATCGGCGTACGGTAAGTACTCGCACATGCATTATATGCGTACGCAAGTATCTGTCCAGGGGGGCCTCAGGCGCCCCCCTGTGCCGCCGCCCCCCGCCTGTGCCACCTCCAGCAGCAGCGCCTCGCCGCCGTGCCGGGCCACGAGCTGGAGTCCGACCGGGCAGCCGTCGGGGCCGAGGCCGGCCGGGAGGCTGAGCGCCGGGTGCCCGCTGAGGTTGAAAGCCCAGGTGAGCGCGGTGGAATAGCGGTTGCCGGGGCCTTCGTGGCCGTGCGGCGGGCAGGGGGTCGTCGGCGTCAGCAGCAGGTCGGTGCCGGCGAAGATCTCGTCGAGGAGGCGGTCGTTGGCGGCCCGGATCCGGTCGGCGTCCCGCAGATCGGAGCCCGGGGTACGCAGGGCGAGCCAGGCGGGGGCGGGGTCGTGCAGGCGCGGCGGGGTGCGGGTCCGAGCCGGACGTACGACCCCGGCGTCGGCCAGCCGCCCTGCCGCGGCGCGGGCGATCCGGACGATCCCGGGGTCGGGGTCGGCGAAACCGAGGTCGGGGGACCAGAGGGTGGCGGGGGGAAGGGCGGGGGGCGGCTCGGTGCGGCCTCCGCCTCCGAGCCCGTCGCCGCAGCTCACGTTCCCGCCGCTCACGTCCCCGTCCTCGCCGTCCCCGTTTCCGTCGTCGGAGACCGCCTGCCAGTAGGCGGCCGCGTCACAGGCGTGGCGGACCAGGATGCCGGGGGCGGTGAGCCCGGGGCGAGGGAAGACGGCCCGCGTGGGGTCGGTGCCGGTGCGGTCGTGGTCGGCGTGGCGGCCCAGGCGCTCGACGCCCCCGCCCTCGTGTCCGACGCTGTGTCCGACGCCATGGCGGCCCCCGTGGCCGGGGTTCGTGGTCTTGAGGCCGATCACCCCGCACCACGCCGCCGGGATGCGTACCGACCCTGCCCCGTCGCTCCCGGTCGCCATCGGGACGAGTCCCGCGGCCACCGCTGCCGCGGAGCCCGCCGAGGAACCGCCCGGCGTGCGGTCGGCGCGCCACGGGTTGACGGTACGGCCGTGAGCGCCGAGTCCCCAGGTCTGCCAGGGAGTTCCGGGACCGGGCACGGAGGTCGCGCCGACGGGTACGCACCCGGCCGCGACAAGCGGTGCCGCACCGCGCAGCCCGTGCCGCCCCTTCACCCCGATCGGCACCCCGGCGA
Source organism: Streptomyces sp. NPDC005402 (assembly GCF_040606575.1). Classification (NCBI taxonomy): domain Bacteria; kingdom Bacillati; phylum Actinomycetota; class Actinomycetes; order Kitasatosporales; family Streptomycetaceae; genus Streptomyces; species Streptomyces sp. NPDC005402. Next base: position 405,188 of record NZ_JBEXFB010000003.1, on the reverse strand, counting down.
GCGGCAGCCGCTCACCCGCGTCGACGCGGAGGTCGATCTCACGTGCCCGCCGCAGCCCCTCCTCCTCCCACACCTCGACGAACGCGCACAGCTCCGGATCCACGCGCCGGATCCGCTCCAGGGCGGCGGCGACCACGTCCACGGCCCGCAGCGAGCGCGAACGTACCGCCGAAGCCAGGTCCACGGCGGAGAGCGAGGCGGTGGCCGTCACGGGGCAGGGGCTCGGGTGAGGCGGACCAGTGCCTCGGTTCCACGGGGCGGGGCCCCGGTCAGGTCGCCGAGGCGCCACGCGGGGACCCAGGGCACGCGGTACACGTCGACCGCCGACTCGATCTCCTTGACCTGCTGGTTGAGCGGGCGCGGGAGCCGGCCGGGGGCGTCCGCGACGAGGACGACCGCGTCGAGGTCGAGCCCCCGCGGGTGCTCGCCGCGCCGGAAGAGCTCCAGGGCGCGGCGGGCGGCGAGCAGGCCCGCGGCGTGCGTACGGGCGACGAGCAGGACGGAGGCCGGTGCGCCGGGGCCGGGCCAGTCACGTCCGCTGTCGTGGCCGCCGTAGACGGCGGCCAGCGTGGAGACGCCGGCGCCGCCGTGCGTGCCGACCCACGCGAACCGCCTCCCGGTCGGGGCCACCGGCCCGCGGATCCAGATCTCCGGCCCCTGCTGCACGCTCTCCACCTCTCGCCGCACGTCGGTTCGCATGTCCGCGCCCCCGACCCTGCCATCCCACCCGCCCCGCACCTCCTGGAACAGGCCTGTGACATCACGGTGACGTGAGAACCGGGGGCGAGCGGAGAGACTCGACAGTACGTGCACGACCGTGAGGGATGAGATGTCTCGACTCAGCCGCGAAAAGAAGCGGGACCAGCAGCGGGGGGCGACCCCGATCGACGTCCGCGTCCCCCTGACGGGTGAGTCCGCGACGGTGGCCGGAACACCGGTCACCGCGCCGCCCGGCGAGGAACTCCACCAGACCGTCCTGACCCACCTCCACCACCTCGCCCGCACCGCCGGCCATCCCGTCCACGCCACGATCCACGACGCCCGCATCGGCTACGTGGTCCCCCTGGAAGTCACCACGGACGGCGCCAGCCGCTTCACCGCGGAGCCGGTACGGATGGCTCCCCCGGAGGGGGCGTTGCGGACCCCTGCCGCCGCCGAGCAGGGAGCGTCCACGGCGATCCCGTCCGAGCAGGGCGAATGGCCGATGCCGTCCGACGCGGGCGAGGAGCCGGCGGAGACGGTCTGGCCGTCCGCGGCCTCCGCTCCGCACGAGGGGCCCACCCATCTCCTACGGTCACTCGACGAGGCCACGCGGGATCCCGTCCCCACCTTCCGGCCGCGGGATCTGCCCGAGCCGCAGCCGACGGACGCCGAACCGTTCCCGACCCAGGTCCTACGACAGCTGCCGGACCCCCAGGCCACCGGCCCGGCCCCGGTTCACGCTCCGGGGACGGCCGTACCCCCGAGGGGCGAGTTCGGCCCGCCGCCCGTGATGGACGAGAGCCAGGCCTCCACCCCGGCCCCGCTCTCACCGACCGACCCCGCCTACACGCCCAGGCCCCTGCCGCAGACCGGCCCCGCGCCGACGCGGACGGCCCCGCAGGCCGGTCCGGTTCATACGCCTGTCCCGCCGCAGACCGGCCCCGCGCCGACGCCGACGCCGCAACCAGTGGCCCCCGGCCCCGTTCCCGAGCCCATGCCCCTTCCGTCGGCCGGTTTCGCCGTCGGGCCCCAGCCGCTTCCGTCGGCCTCCCCCGCCCCGCGGTCCGCCGCCCCCCTCATCGACCCGGTCCCGCTCCTGGACGATCCCGGTCCCAGGCCGACGCCCGTGCGAGGGTTCGACGCCGTGGGCGAAGCCGTCCTGGGGGAGGGGCTGGTGGTCGACGAGAGCGCGGTGCTCGCGGAGCCGGTCGGGCGGATCAGTGAGGCCGTGCGGGAGGGACGGACCGACGTCGCCGCCGAGTTGGCGGAGCGGGTCGTCGGCGAGGCGTCCGAGACCTTGGGCGCCGAACACCCCGATGTGCTGCGGGTGCGTGAACTCGCCGCCTACATTGCCTACTTGGGCGGCGAGCCCGTCCAGGCCATGGAGATCTCCCTCGACCTGGCCGACATCCACCACCGCGCCGGAGACGCCGAGGCGGCCTACGGCAACGTGCAGAGCGCGGCCACCGCGTGGAAGGCCGTACGGGATCCGCTGCGGGGCCTGGCCCTCGGGCGCGAACTGCTCACCCTGTGGACGGAGTTGGCCGCCGGGGAGGGCCCGGCGGCCGAGGACGTCGACAAGCTGGAGTCGGCCCGCACCCGGATGCTCCGCCTCGCGGAACGCGCCCGGAACGCGGACCAGTAGCCCGGAGAAGGCCCCTTACTGCGACAGCTCCCACACCGCGTACGCCACCGCGTCGCTGTTGCGGTCCAGGACCGTGTCGTTGATGTTGGCCGTGGTGTCGCACGACGAGTGGTAGCAGCGGTCGAAGGCCAGCCCCGAGGTGCCGCCCCACTTGGCCGCCTGCGCCGCCGTCTTGACGTAGTCGGCGCCGCTGAACAGCCCGCCCACCGGCACGCCCGCGTTCTTGAACGGCGCGTGGTCGGAGCGGCCGTCGCCCTCGGTCTCGATCTCGGTCGGGACGCCGAGGCCGGCGTAGTACGCCTTGAAGGTCTTCTCGATGGCCGGGTCGTCGTCGTAGACGAAGTAGCCGGGGTTCGGCGAGCCGATCATGTCGAAGTTGAGATAGCCGCTGATCCGCGAACGGTCCGTGGTGGACAGGCGGTTGACGTAGTAGCGGGAGCCGACCATGCCCAGCTCCTCCGCGCCCCACCAAGCGAACCGCAGGTGCTTGGTGGGGTGGTAGCCGGCCCGGGACACGGCGAGCGCGGTCTCCAGGATTGCCGCCGAACCGGAGCCGTTGTCGTTGATGCCCGCGCCCGCCGTCACGCTGTCGAGGTGCGAGCCGGACATGATCACCTGGCTGGTGTCGCCGCCCGGCCAGTCCGCGACGAGGTTGTAGCCGGTGCGCCCTGAGGACGTGAACTGCTGGACGGTCGTGGTGAAGCCGGCGGCGTCCAGCTTGGCCTTCACATAGTCGAGCGAGGCCTTGTAACCGGCGCGGCCGTGCGCGCGGTTGCCGCCGTTGGCGGTGGCGATGGACTGGAGCTGGGTCAGATGCGCCTTCACGTTGGCCACCGGGATGTCCGGGGCCGCGGCCACCGCGGGCTGACCCGCGGGGGCCGCGCCGGCTATGGATCCGCCGGCCAGGAGGGAGACGGTGGCGACGACGGCGGTGGCCGTGACGCGTCCGGGAACCGAGAGCTTCATGTGGGGGGCTCCGAATTCCGTGGGAATCCCTGAAGGCACAGGGATTCCACAGTGAATGGGTGCCTGGATGGTGAAGCTGAGGTTGACTCATCGTCAAGGGCGGAATCCGGTCACGGGAGTTCGTATACCGGGACCGTAAGGATCAACCGGAGATCAACCGGAGATCAACCGGAGATCAACCGGAGATCAAACGGAGATCAACCGGGCATCAGCCGACGATCAGTGGACGCAGAACTCGTTCCCCTCCGGATCCGCCATCACCACCCACGCCCCCGACGGTTCGCTCACCTCGCGCAGCACGCTCGCCCCGAGTCCCGTCAGCCTCTCCACCTCGGCCGAACGTCTGCCCTCCCCGGGGTGCAGGTCGAGGTGGAGCCGGTTCTTGACGGTCTTCGGCTCCGGTACGCGCTGGAAGAGCAGCCGCCGTCCGAGCCCCGTCCCGCTGTCCTTGTCGTACGGGTCGTCCGGATGCCGTACGGCGACCAGGTCCCGGAAGGCCAGACGGGCGTGGTACTCGACGGTGGCCTCTCGTGGCAGCGCGCCGAGCTCCAGGAGCCGCTGGATGAGGGCGTCGTTGTCCTCGGTCTCGTAGTGCAGTGCGGCGGCCCAGAAGTCGGCCTGGGCGTGCGGGTCCTCGGCGTCGATCACGACTTTCCAGTGCACGGGTGTCATACCGTCACTTATAGCGGCGACCACTGACAGCGGCCCCGCTCATACTCAGTGTCGGCATCCGCCGACCGACCCCGTCGATCTCCCGGCGCGCCTCGGTGAGCCGCAGCCGTTCGGTTCGGCGATCGGGATCTCGGCGGTGACGGCCGTCTACGGCCTGGCGGCGGGCGAGTCCAGCGGCTCCGGACCCGAGGCCAGGCTCTCCGCCGTCCGTACGGCGCCGACCGTGCCCGTGGTCATGGCGGTGCCGGGCACGTTGATCTGCCTCCTCACCGTCCGTGCGGTGCGCAGGGCGTTCCAGGTGAGCAGCGTCAAGGCCAGCCAGACCAGCGCGAACCCGGCCCAGCGCTCGGGCGGCATGGCCTCGTGGAAGTAGAAGATGCCGAGCAGGAACTGGAAGACCGGGGCCAGGTACTGGAGCAGCCCCAGCGTGGACAGCGGCACGCGGATCGCCGCGGCGCCGAAGCAGACCAGCGGGAGCGCGGTGACGACGCCGGTCGAGGCGAGCAGCGCCGCGTGCCCCGGGCCCTCGGAGGCGAAGCTGAGGTCACCCCGGCCGCTCAGCCACAGCAGGTATCCGAGCGCCGGCAGGAACTGGATCGCGGTCTCGGCGGCCAGCGACTCGACCCCGCCGAGGTTCACCTTCTTCTTGACCAGGCCGTACGTGGCGAAGGAGAAGGCGAGGGTCAGGGAGATCCACGGCGGCCGCCCGTAGCCGACGGTGAGCACGACCACCGCGGCGGCGCCCACCCCGACCGCCAGCCACTGCACCCGCCGCAGCCGTTCCTTGAGCAGCAGCACACCCATCGCGATGGTGACGAGCGGATTGATGAAGTAGCCGAGCGAGGCCTCGACCACATGACCGCTGTTGACGGCCCAGATGTAGACGCCCCAGTTCACGGTGATGACGGCGGCGGCGACGGTGATCAGCGCGAGCTTGCGCGGCTGCCGCAGCAGCTCCCCGGCCCAGGCCCAGCGCCGTACGACGACGAGCGCGACGGCGACGAAGACGAGCGACCACACCATCCGGTGGGCGAGGATCTCCGCGGCCCCGGCGGGCTTGAGCAGCGGCCAGAACAGGGGGACCAGCCCCCACATCCCGTATGCGGCGAAGCCGTTCAGCAGACCTATGTGCCGCTCGCCCCTCGACTTCACGGACTCTCCTCCTCGCACTGTCCTCGCCTGCACGAAGGTAACGCCGAGCGCCCCCGCCTGTCATGCCCGTATCGCTATACGGTCATGACAGGCGGGGGTGGAGGCGCCGAGGGCCCGCTGGGGCAGGGGCAGGGGAGTATCAGCCCTTGAGCGCGGCCTCGATCGACGCGGAGATCGGGGTGGCCGGACGGCCGGTCAGCCGGGCCAGGTCGCCGGAGGTGACGACCAGCTCGCCCTTCTCGATGGAGGCGTCGACACCGGCGAGGATCCCGGCGAAGGGCGCGGGCAGCCCGGCACCGGTCAGGATCTCGATGTACGCCTCGACGGGGACGGCGTTGTAGGCGATCTCCTTGCCGGTCTGCCGGCTCAGCTCGGCCGCGTACTCGGCGAAGCCCCAGGGCTCGTCGCCGCCGAGCTCGTACGTCGTGTTCTCGTGTCCCTCACCGGTCAGTACGGCCACGGCGGCGGCCGCGTAGTCGGCGCGCGAGGCGGTGGAGACACGGCCGTCACCGGCAGCCTGGACGACCGCGTTGTACGCCAGGACGGGGGCGAGGTTCTCGGTGTAGTTCTCGTTGTACCAGCCGTTGCGCAGCAGCGAGTAGGGCAGACCGGAGGCGAGCAGAGCCTCCTCGGTGGCCCGGTGGTCGTCGGCGAGCGCGGCGGTCAGGGTGCCGGGTGCGCTGGTGTACGCGAGGAGCGCCACGCCCGCGGCCTTGGCGGCGTCGATGACGACCTGGTGCTGGGCGGGGCGGCCCTTGTCGAACTCGTTGCCGGAGATCAGCAGCACCTTGTCGCCGGCCGCGAAAACGCTGTCGAAGGTCTCGGGGCTGTTGTAGTCGGCGACCGCTATCTTCACGCCCTTCGCCGCGAGGTCGGCGGCCTTCTCGGGGGTGCGGACGACGGCGGTGACCTGCTCGGCCGGAACCTTCTCCAGCAGCTGCTCGACGACGTGACGGCCGAGGTGTCCGGTGGCTCCGGTGACAACGATGCTCATGATGTGCGATCTCCTTGTGGGGTGCGTTGGCACTAACCCTAGAGGAGGCGCTAACTCTGCGAAAGTACCCACTTTGAAGTAAGGTACTGGCATGACGGTAAGTAATGAGCGAACCCTCACGGAGGCGGCGGCGACGGGCGAGGCGATGTGCCCCCACCGCCTCGTCCTGGAGCACGTGACGAGCCGCTGGGGCGTCCTGGTCCTGATGCATCTCCTGGATCGGCCGCACCGCTTCAGCGAACTCCGCCGGGCGATCGGCCGGGTGAGCGAGAAGATGTTGACCCAGACCCTCCAGACCCTGGAACGGGACGGCCTGGTCCACCGGGACGCCAAGCCGGTGATCCCGCCGCGGGTGGACTACTCCCTGACCGACCTGGGCCGGGAGGCGGCGGAACAGGTACGGGGCCTCGCGGAGTGGACCGCGCGGCGGATGGGGGCGGTGCAGGGGGCGCGCGAGGCGTACGACGCGGCGAGGAATGGCGCCTGAGCGCTCCCTTTCCACCGTTGGTCCGAGCTTGCACGCCGGAGCTCGACCGATGGGGGTGAGGCGTCATGACGGTGCCGCACAACGGGAAAGGGCCCGGATGCCGAGTCGCGTCCGGGCCCTCCGCATGCCGTGCGCCGCTCAGCCCACGACCGTCCAGGTGTCGCCCCCCGCGAGCAACGCCCCCAGATCCCCCTTGCCGTTCTGCTCGATCGCCGCGTCCAGCTGCTCCGCCATCTGCGTGTCGTACACGGGCCGGTCCACCGACCGGAAGACCCCGATCGGGGTGTGGTGGAGGGTGTCCGGGTCGGCCAGGCGGGACAGGGCGAAAGCTGTCGTCGGGGACGGCGAGTGGGCGTCGTGGACGAGGATCTGCGCCTCGTTCGACGGCGTCACCGGCACCACCTTCAGGTCACCCGTCGCCGCATCCCGCACGACCCCCTTGGACAGGTCCGCCCCGAAGCGGATCGGCTGCCCGTGCTCCAGGCGGATCACCGCTTCCTCGGCCTGCTGCTTGTCCTTGAGGGCCTCGAAAGCGCCGTCGTTGAAGATGTTGCAGTTCTGGTAGATCTCGACCAGCGCGGTGCCGGGGTGGGCGGCCGCCTCCCGCAGGACCGACGTGAGGTGCTTGCGGTCCGAGTCCACCGTGCGGGCCACGAAGGACGCCTCCGCGCCGATCGCGAGGGACACCGGGTTGAAGGGGGCGTCCAGCGAGCCCATCGGCGTCGACTTCGTGATCTTGCCGACCTCGGAGGTGGGGGAGTACTGGCCCTTGGTCAGCCCGTAGATCCGGTTGTTGAACAGCAGGATCTTGAGGTTGACGTTGCGGCGCAGGGCGTGGATCAGGTGGTTGCCGCCGATGGAGAGGGCATCTCCGTCACCCGTGACCACCCACACCGACAGATCCCGGCGCGAGGACGCGAGGCCGGTCGCGATGGCCGGCGCCCGCCCGTGGATGGAGTGCATGCCGTACGTGTTCATGTAGTACGGGAACCGCGACGAGCAGCCGATGCCCGAGACGAAGACGATGTTCTCCTTGGCCAGCCCCAGCTCCGGCATGAAGCCCTGCACGGCGGCCAGGATCGCGTAGTCACCGCAGCCGGGGCACCAGCGGACTTCCTGGTCGCTCTTGAAGTCCTTCATGCTCTGGCGTGCCTCGGCCTTGGGGACGAGCGAGAGTGCCTCGATCGTGCCCGTGCCTTCCGTGGACGTCTCAGCCATCGATGGCCTCCTTCAGAGCCGTGGCGAGCTGTTCGGCCTTGAACGGCATGCCGTTGACCTGGTTGTAGCTGTGCGCGTCGACCAGGTACTTCGCCCGGATGAGCGTGGCGAGCTGCCCGAGGTTCATCTCCGGGATGACGACCCTGTCGTACGCCTTCAGCACCGCGCCCAGGTTGCGCGGGAAGGGGTTGAGGTGGCGCAGGTGCGCCTGCGCGATCGACTCACCGGCCGTCCGCAGCCGTCGTACCGCCGCCGTGATGGGTCCGTACGTCGATCCCCAGCCCAGCACCAGCGTGCGCGCCTCATGCGGATCGTCCACTTCCAGATCCGGTACGTCGATCCCGTCGATCTTGGCCTGGCGGGTCCGGACCATGAAGTCGTGGTTGGCGGGGGAGTAGGAGATGTTCCCGCTGCCGTCCTCCTTCTCGATGCCGCCGATGCGGTGTTCGAGGCCCGGCGTGCCGGGGACGGCCCAGGGGCGGGCGAGGGTCTGCGGGTCCCGCTTGTAGGGCCAGAAGACCTCGGTGCCGTCGTCCAGGGTGTGGTTCGGGCCCTGCGTGAACTGCACGGTCAGGTCCGGGAGTTCGTCCAGCTCCGGGATGCGCCAGGGCTCGGAGCCGTTGGCCAGGTAGCCGTCGGACAGCAGCATCACCGGGGTGCGGTACGTCAGCGCGATCCGGGCCGCCTCCAGCGCCGCGTCGAAGCAGTCGGCCGGGGTGCGGGGGGCGACGATCGGCATCGGCGCCTCGCCGTTGCGCCCGAACATCGCCTGGAGCAGGTCCGCCTGCTCGGTCTTGGTCGGCAGACCGGTGGACGGCCCGCCTCTCTGGATGTCGATGACGAGAAGCGGCAGCTCCAGGGAGACCGCCAGCCCGATCGTCTCCGACTTCAGGGCCACGCCCGGACCGGAGGTCGTCGTCACGGCCAAGGACCCGCCGAAGGCCGCGCCCAGGGCCGCGCCGATGCCCGCGATCTCGTCCTCGGCCTGGAAGGTCCGTACCCCGAAGTTCTTGTGCTTGCTCAGCTCGTGCAGGATGTCCGAGGCCGGCGTGATCGGGTACGAGCCCAGGAACAGCGGCAGGTCCGCCTGGCGGGACGCGGCGACCAGCCCGTAGGACAGGGCCAGATTCCCGGAGATGTTGCGGTAGGTGCCGACCGGGAAGGCCTTCGTCGCCGGGGCGATCTCGTAGGAGACGGCGAAGTCCTCGGTCGTCTCGCCGAAGTTCCAGCCCGCCCGGTACGCCGCCAGGTTCGCCTCGGCGATCTCCGGCTTCTTCGCGAACTTCGTCCGCAGGAACTTCTCCGTGCCCTCGGTGGGCCGGTGGTACATCCACGACAAGAGGCCGAGCGCGAACATGTTCTTGCTGCGCTCGGCCTCCTTGCGACTGAGGTCGAAATCCTTGAGGGCCTCGACGGTCAGCGTGGTCAGGGGGACCGGATGAAGGCTGTAACCGTCGAGCGAGCCATCCTCCAGCGGCGAGGCCGCGTACCCCACTTTCTGCATCGCCCGTTTGGTGAACTCGTCCGTGTTGACGATGATCTCCGCACCGCGCGGCAGATCGGCGATGTTGGCCTTGAGCGCGGCCGGGTTCATGGCCACCAGCACGTTCGGTGCGTCGCCGGGCGTGAGGATGTCGTGGTCGGCGAAGTGGAGCTGGAACGAGGAGACACCCGGCAGGGTTCCGGCAGGGGCCCGGATCTCGGCGGGGAAGTTGGGAAGGGTGGACAGGTCGTTGCCGAAGGACGCCGTCTCCGAGGTGAAACGGTCACCGGTGAGCTGCATCCCGTCACCGGAGTCGCCCGCGAAACGAATGATCACCCGGTCGAGGCGGCGGACGTCCTTCACGCCTGCCTCTTTGCGCTGCTCTCCCACGACGGTTTCGTCGGCCTGCTCCGCTGGGCTGCTGACCTGACTGGTCACTGAACTGGACCTCCCTCTGGGCGGCTGTTCGGGAGCGGCCTTCCCGCAGGCCTTCCCAGGATCAACCCTACGACCGCGGGGGTCGCCTTCCCTCGGCCATTCGCATGATGAACGTCGTTTTGAGACGGTTCAAAGCCCTGACTTGTCACGATTTACTCGCCCCCCGGCGCTTTCCTTGAAGACGCTCCCTCATCGTTCTTCGGTTCTCGGTCCCCGGCGGCCCCGAGCGGCCCTTCTGTCCCCGCCCGTCGACCGCCGTCCTGACATCTGACACGGTGTCAGACGATCAGGAGTTCAGATAGGTGAGCACCGCGAGCACCCGTCGGTGGTCCCCGACGCTCGGGGACAGCCCGAGCTTCAGGAAGATGTTGCTGACGTGCTTCTCCACGGCTCCGTCGCTCACGACGAGCTGCCGCGCGATCGCCGAATTGGTGCGTCCCTCGGCCATGAGTCCCAGGACCTCCCGTTCCCGGGGCGTGAGATGGGCGAGCACGTCCTGCTTCCGGCTCCGGCCCAGCAGCTGAGCGACCACCTCGGGGTCGAGAGCGGTGCCGCCCTCGGCCACCCGCACCACCGCGTCCACGAACTCACGCACCTCCGCGACCCGGTCCTTGAGCAGGTACCCCACCCCGCGACTGGACCCGGCCAGCAACTCGGTGGCGTACCGCTCCTCCACGTACTGCGACAGTACGAGTACCCCGAGTCCGGGATGTGCCTTGCGCAGTTGTACGGCGGCTCGCACGCCTTCGTCCGTATGCGTCGGAGGCATCCGCACATCGGCGACGACGACGTCGGGCAGCTCGCCCTGGGCGTCCAGCTCACCGATGGTCTTGATCAGCGCCTCCCCGTCACCCACACCGGCCACGACGTCGTGCCCACGGTCGGTCAGCAACCGGGTCAGGCCCTCCCTCAGCAGCACTGAATCCTCGGCGATGACCACCCGCACCCTGTCCTCCACGACTCTCGGCCCCCCAGCCCACTGCCTGCCCATCCGCTGAACAAGTCCAGCATTCCAGCATTCGGATGCGGGCGGGCGAGGGCAACGGGAATAGGCCCCCAGGAATCCGAACAAAGCCGCGAAAGCGGGGGGTCGGGATCGGAATCCGGCCAGGTTCGCGGGCGCGGAGCCGCCGGGGGCGGAGGGCAGCCGGCCTTTCGCGGAGGGTGGGTGCGCCGGTCCCTCGCGGGGCGCCGGCCTTTCGCGGAGGGTGGGTGCCGGTCCCTCGCGGGGCGCCGGCCTTTCGCGGAGGTTGGGGGCGCCTTGATCCCTTGCGGAGGGGGTACGCCGGCCCTCTGCGGGGCACATGCCTCCCGCTGAAGACGGGGGCGCCGGGCTCGGTGCGGGTGTTGGGTCTTGTGCGGGTGCCGGATCCCCAGCGGGTGCTGGATCCCCAGCGGGTGCCGGACGTCGTGTGGGTGCCGGATCCCCAGCGGGTGCCGGGCCCCGTGTGGGTGCCGGACGTCGTGGGGTGCCGGATCCCCTGCGGATGCCGGGCCCCGTGCGGGTGCCGGATCCCCAGTGGGTGCCGGGCCCCGTGCGGGTGCCGGATCCCCAGTGGGTGCCGGGCCCCGTGCGGGTGCTGGATCCCCAGCGGGTGCCGGGTCCCGTGTGGGTGTCGGATCCCCTGGGTTGCCGCACCCCTGAGGAGTGCCGGCCCCTCGCGCACGGTGCGGGCGCCGCCACTCTTCGGTCCGCCGGACGAGTCGGACGCCTCGCCGGAAGCCGGGCGCGCCTCGCAGGCAGAGCCCCCGCAGGGGGGAGCCTCGGTGGCACAGCCCACCGGGCAGAGGGCCGAGCCCCTGGCCGGAGTCGTCGCGGCGCGGCCCCGCGCAGCAGTCACACGGCACAGGCCCCCCGCGGGGTCGAAGGGGCGGCAGCCCCTGGGGATGGGAACGGGTAAGGGGCGGCGGGGGCGAAAACAACCCCACCGCCCCCTCACGCAGAACCCGTCACACCCCTTCCCCCCGCCAAGGCAACTCCGCCGTCACCCGTGTGGGTCCCCCGACCGGCGAGTCCACCACCAGGATCCCGTCCACCGCGTCCAGCCGTTCCGCCAGCCCCGTGAGCCCGGACCCGGAGGACACATCGGCCCCGCCCACCCCGTTGTCCACGACCTGCAGCATGAGCCGGTTCTCCACCCGCCACACATCCACTGCGGCGAACGTCGCCCGGGAGTGCTTGCTGATGTTCTGCAACAGCTCGGACACCGTGAAGTACGCGATCCCCTCGATCGCCGGCGCCGGCCGGGCCGGCAGATCCACCTCCACCTGCACCGGCACCGTGCAGCGCGAGGCGACGGAGGACAGCGCCGCGTCCAGCCCCCGGTCGGTCAGCACCGCCGGATGGATACCCCGCGCCAGATCCCGCAGCTCCTGGAGCGCCGTCTTCACCTCGCCGTGCGCCTCGTCCACCATCCGCGCGGCCGCGGCGGGATCCTCCGTGAGCTTCTCCTTGGCCAGCCCCAGATCCATGGCCAGAGCCACCAGCCGAGCCTGGGCACCGTCGTGCAGATCCCGCTCGATCCGACGCAGATCCGCGGCCGCCGTGTCCACCACGACCCCTCGGTCCGACTCCAGCTCCACCACCCGCGCCGACAGCCGGGTCGGCCCCAGCAGCCCGTGCACCATCACCCGGTCCACCGTCGTCAGCGCCCGTACGATCCACGGCGTGGCCAGCGTGAACAGCAGTCCCACCAGCGCGGTCACGCCGATCTCGAACGGGTTGTTCAGATAGATGTGGTGGGTCTCGTCACCGTAGAGCTGAAGCCCGTCCTGACCGACGTACGCCGGGAAGACCCAGAACCACAGCGGATACGTCAGCAGTGCCCAGCCGTACACCCAGAAGTTCACCGCGACGGCGAAGGAGAAGATCGCCCACGGCAGGTGCACCACGGAGTACAGCAGCGTCCGCCACGACGTCCCGCTCTTGAGCACCGCCCCGATCCACGCCATGAACCCGGACTTCCGCATCCGGAGCGGCTCCGGATCGCCGACCTCGAGACCCAGCAGCGCCCGTGCCCGTGCCCGTTCCAGCGCCCCGAGCCCGCGGCACCCGGCGAGCCCGGCCGCGAAGACCGGAATCCCGAGGAAGGTCACGAGCAGGCCCGCGCCGAGCGAGATCATCGTGACGGCGTACGTGAACATCACGATGCTGATCGGCAGGCTCAGCAGCACATAGCCGAACTCCCGCCAGGTCCGCCCCTCGAACGGCGCCCGCAGCCCGGCCGGCACCCGGTGCCGCCGTACCGTCTCGGGGAACCCGAGCCCACTGTCGTACCCGTAGTCCGTGGCCATCGACGTCGTCCTTCTTGTCTCGTCCCGCGCCTGTGGTGTCGTACCTCCACCCTGCTGGGCCGCAGCTCAACGGACCATGGAGGCCGTCGGCCTCTTGGAAGGGGGGTTTTCCCTACCTCCTGCCCGGGACCCGGTCCCGCCACGGCAGCTCCGCCGTGACGACCGTCGGCCCGCCCGGCGGGGAGTCGATGACGAACAGCCCGTCGACCGCGTCAAGGCGCTCCGCGAGCCCGCGCATACCGGTGCCGCCATCGAGCCTGGCGCCGCCGCGACCGTCGTCCCACACCTGGATGAGCAGCCGGTTCTCCGACCGCCACACGTCGACCGACGCCGACCGCGCCCCGCTGTGCTTGCTGACGTTCTGCAGGAGCTCCGAGACGGTGAAGTAGGCGATCCCCTCGATCGCCTGGACCGGCCGCGAGTCGAGGTCGGCGGTCACCTTCACCGGCACCGTGCAGCGTGAGGCGACCGACGAGAGCGCGGCATCGAGTCCCCGGTCGGTCAGTACGGCGGGATGAATGCCCCGCGCCAGATCCCGCAGCTCCTGGAGCGCCAGCTTCACCTCACCGTGCGCCTCCGCGACCATCGCCTGCGCGTACTCCGGGTCCTCCAGGAGTTTCTCCTTCGCGAGGCCGAGCCCCATGGCCAGGTTGACGAGCCGGGCCTGCGCCCCGTCGTGCAGATCCCGCTCGATGCGCCGCAGGTCGGACGCGGCCGCGTCCACCACGACGCCCCGGTCCGACTCCAGTTCGGCGATACGGCGTTCCAGCTCGTCGGAGGGCGACAGCAGACCGCGCACCATCGCCCGGTCGACGTTGGCGAGGCCCCGCGCGATGAACGGCAGCACCGGCCACAGCACGAACAACGAGGTCAGAGTAATGACGAAGGTGAGCACACCCCAGGGCAGCCGGATGAAGTCGTACAGCACCGTCCGCCAGCCCACGGGGTCCTTCACCCCCATCCACAGCCGGGCGAAGAAGCCGTCGTCGTTCTTGGTGCGCCACGGCAGGCGGCTCGGTTCGTCCACGCGCACTCCGAGCAGCGCCCGGGCCCGCGCCCGCTCCAGCTTGCCCAGCTGCCGCGCACCCAGCAGACCCGCCGCGAGCAGCGGGAACCCGATCACCGTGAAGGTCAGCCAGAAGCCGGTGAAGAGCACCGTCACGACGTAGGTGAAGCCGAGGATCGACACCGGAAGATTCGCGAGGAGGTGCGCGATCTCCTTCCAGGTGTGCGCGTCGAAGGCGAAACGGGCCGGCGGCGGCCGGCCGTCGTCGGTTCGGCCGTCTCTGCCGGTGGTCACGGCACGGCCAGGGGACGAGTGGCGTTCGGTCATATGGGCTAGCGTGCCGGGCGAGACCGCCGCGCGCCATGAGGCGGACCGCCGCGGCTTGCTGGGGAAAACCCCACCCCGGCGTTCCGGATGGCTTTCCTTGGGTGACGGGCTGCTTACCGTCCCTTTATCAGGGCCTAGACTCCCGTGCGTACAGATCGTCGAACAGTGGTGTTCAGCGTGACCACTGTGTTCAGCGTGCTCACAGGGAGTGAGGGGCGGACGTGCCGGAACCGACCGTCGTCGATGCAACCGTCGTCGATCCGACCGTCGTCGCGGCGGACTACTTCCAGTCGTACTCGGTCGTCGGACTGCTCGCCGTCGTCGGCGTGCTGTTCGTCGCGGTCGCCTTCGGCGCCGGACGGCTGCTGCGACCCGTGGTCCCCACGCCGGAGAAGCTCCTGACGTACGAGTGCGGAGTCGACCCCGTCGGCGAGGGCTGGGCCCACACCCAGGTCCGCTACTACGTCTACGCCTTCCTCTACGTCATCTTCGCCGTCGACTCGATCTTCCTGTTCCCGTGGGCCACCATCTTCGCTGCCCCCGGCTACGGCGCGACGACCCTCGTCGAGATGTTCATCTTCCTCGGCTTCCTCGCCGTGGGGTTGCTGTACGCGTACAAGAAGGGGGTCCTCGCATGGACGTGAACCCTGCTGCCGCCTCCGCTGCCGAGTCCGCGGCCGGGTCCGCTGCGAGCTCCGCAGCCGACCTCGCTGCCACGCAGCCCGTTCTGCTCCCGGAGCCGAAACGGCTCGGCGCCCTCGCCCGCCTCGCCCCCGAGCCGATGAAGGTGATCCTCAACTGGGGCCGCCGGTACTCCCTCTGGGTCTTCAACTTCGGTCTCGCCTGCTGCGCCATCGAGTTCATCGCCGCGTCCATGGCCCGCCACGACTTCATCCGCCTCGGCGTCATCCCCTTCGCCCCGGGCCCGCGCCAGGCCGACCTGATGGTCGTCTCCGGCACGGTCACGGACAAGATGGCACCCGCGGTGAAGCGCCTGTACGAACAGATGCCGGAGCCGAAGTACGTCATCTCCTTCGGCGCGTGCAGCAACTGCGGCGGCCCCTACTGGGACTCCTACTCCGTCACCAAGGGCGTCGACCAGATCATCCCCGTCGACGTCTACGTCCCCGGCTGCCCACCCCGTCCCGAAGCCCTGCTCCAGGGCATCCTGAAGCTCCAGGAGAAGATCGCGAGGGAGTCGCTGGGGGAGCGGTACGGCACGCCCGGGGCACGCCCGTCGGCGGCCGCACTACAGAGCGGGCTGGTCAAACCGCCGGCGACTTCAGGTGAGGGGGACGCACCGTGACCGCCGTCGGCTGGCTCCCCGCCCCCGCCGAGGAACTCTTCAGCCCCGAGGCCACCGCCGAGGAGTCCTACGAGGTCCTGACGGTGGACGTCCCGCCCGCGACCTGGCTCACCGCCCTGCGCGTCGCCCGCGACGAACTGGGCTGCACCTACTTCGACTGGCTCAGCGCCGTCGACGAACCCGGCACCGGCTTCCGCGTGGCCGCCCACGTGGCAGCTCTCTCGCCGGTACGACGCCTGCTCCTGCGCACGACGATCCCCCACGACACGCCCGTACTGGCCAGCGCTGTCGACATCTACGCGGGCGCCGCCTGGCACGAGCGCGAGACCCACGAGATGTTCGGCGTCACCTTCGAGGGCCATCCCTCCCTGGACCACCTCCTGCTGCCCGAGACCTTTGAGGGCCACCCCCTCCGCAAGGACTTCGTCCTGGCCGCCCGCGTCGCCAAGGCCTGGCCCGGCGCCAAGGAACCGGGCGAGTCCGAACACGGCGGCCCCAAGCGCCGCCAGATGCTCCCCCCGGGAGTCCCCGACCCGAACGAATGGGGCCCCCTCAAGGGCCAACTCCCCCCGGCCCCCACCCGCCCGGCCCGCGGCCCGGCCCGCACACCGGGAGAACGCACCCCCCGACCCACGGGCGACCGCCCGGTGCGGCGGGCGCGTTCGGCTGCGGAGGGGTCGGCGAGTCAGGCGGAGGGGTCTGGGGCGGCTGGGACGGAAGGTACCTCTG